>CAIKAA010000432.1 GCA_903825275.1 uncultured Fibrobacterota bacterium
AGTCTATGGGGACCTGGCCCAGACACCAGCTTGCCGCTGACGGCCTTGATCGGATTCAAGGAGTATTCTGGGGACCCGGAAACCATGAACAACCTGAACGAGCGGATTTTTCAGGAATTGTTCAAGACCAAGAAATGGCGGCTGGTCGAACGCCAACGGGTGGACGCCATCCTTCGCGAAAAGGCGTTTCAGGAGGCCGGTGGATGCGAGGCCTCTTGCGCGGATTCGATCGGAGGATTGCTGGGGGCGAAAACCTTGATCGTTCCCGGACTGGATCGGATCGATGGAATCTCCCACCTTTCCCTGCGAGAGGTCGACGCGTCCTCTGGCGAGGTCTTGCGACTGTCCGAGGCGGAAACCGACGAGCCCCTTTCGGGATCTTCCAAACGCTTGGTCCGGCTGGCTGTGGCGCGATTGGTCGGCGATCCTTCGGCTCCACCAACCGATTCCGGAGCGATTTCCGTCACCACAGAGCCTCCTTCAAGTGTTTGGATCGATGGAGAAAAGGTCGGAACAAGTCCTCTGACAGTTTCTGTCTGGCCAGGCACCCATCGCGTGGCGGTCACTCCGGGACTGGCACGACCCGCCCAATCCGATCCTCCCGCCCCGGCACCGGATTTTGAAGCGGGAACCATCTTGGCCTTCCACGCCACATCACGGCACAATTCCCGAGAAGAACATCCTATCGATTCCCCTCGCGGCCATCGTTCAGAGGCTGCTCGAGGATTCGCACCGCCCGCCTCTTCACACACACCCCAAAAGACCGAGGCGAAGAAGGACGACGCCTCGGCAGCCATCGTCGCCGGAGCGGTGGTCGCCGCTGTGGGCGTGGGGTTGTTGGTTGCAGCGGCCAGCATGCCGGATTCTGTCTGGAAGGAAACCTGGCGCGACGTGCGTGTGAAAACTGCCGACACCCAACAGGTGGTCTTTCGCAAAGAGCCCAATGGCAGCAAACAGGGCCTTGGGGTGATCGCGATTCTTGGGATGATTCTTGGGCTCGGACTGGTGCTGATGGCCGCCTCGTCCAAGCAATAAACCGATGATGGCCTAAACGTCCTCTCCGACCAAGGGATTGGTGGAACGACCGCTACCGCAAACCAAATCCCCATGGCACCTTCGGCGCCAAAGAAACTCCAAGTCGGCAAAACCTCTTGGGTTGCCCTCTCTCCTCCTCCCTACTCCAAACAAGGCCCAGGCCATCCGTCCTTACATGTCTATCCCGAGTGTCTAGCGCCGGAAAGAACCGGAAGTACGGCCACGAGGGAGAGCAATTCTTTCTAATTTTGTAGTTCTTGCAAATTGCTTTTGAGCCACTGCCACCCTCTCCGAAAAGCTGTTCATGTTTCTTAGCGTCGTCATTTTATCCGCGTCTTTTCTCGGCAACCCCAGACCGGCTCCTGGCTCCAATAGCCAAGGCGATTCTTCCACGCTGGAAGCATCGATTCAGCTCAATGCCAGCCCAACCTTTGGCCTTCCAGGGGATGCAACGGGCGTAATCCAAAGTTCACCGGTATTTGGATTCGAAGTTGGAACTGGATTCGTTGCAAATTCCGTCCAAGACCATTTTTTTCTGGCTTTAAATGTGGCCTACACCCAAAAGATTGGTGAAACCGAGATCCAAATGATGCGTGGCGGAATCATGGCAGGTCCAAGTTTTTCCTGGGACGGCGACCAGAGCATCAGGCTCGGAGCCGGAATTGGAATTTCAAGTGTCGTCTCGGGAAGTGGCTCGGGCTCCTCCTTGACCTACTTTGCCATGCTCGGGTACTTCTTCCCCATGGACGATTTCACAACCGGAATTTCCCTGAATTACGCTTACAACAATTCCCCGATCACGATCAGCGAGAAGACCCAAACCTTCAATCAATCCTGGCTTCCCGCGCCGTCCACGTTCACTTATAAAAACACACTGACTCTCCATGATTTGGGCATCAAATTCGAATTCCAAATCCCCCTTGGAGTTCACTCCCATCGGCCGAAAAAACGACAGCCGATCGATGACGTTTTCATCAATCCGGACGAGCCCCAATGGCGGAAACGATCCACTCCATAACGAAAAGCAATTCGGAACCGATGGATTCCAACTCAAACTCAAAAGGAAGGTTCATCGGCATCGGAGAAGTGACGGCTATTGTAGCTTCCAAATCACCAGGCAACGGCGCCTCGAATTGAAGCCATTGGGAATCATCGAACGATCCAAGGTTCCCCTAATCGGCAGAGAGCGAATCTTTTCTCAAGATTCATGATTCTCCTCTCGACCGATTCGTTCCCTCGGTGATTCAGCAACAAACTCGCGCCGCAACAAAGAAAATAATCGAAGATCCTGGAAACGGCTTTTCCAATATCCAAACTCCCGCAACACCCCTTCTTCCTGAAATCCTAACCTTCTTAAGAGAGTCATCGACCGCAGGCTCTCTAGATTGGTTTTTGCCGCAATGCGATTGAGGGGAAACGGAAAATCCTTGTTGAAGCAGTAGGAAATCATCGCGAAGACCGCTTCAAGTCCATATCCATTCTTCCAAAATTTGGGATGAAGTTCATATCCGATTTCGATGGAATGATACAGCTTGCTCGTGGAATGAAAACCACAGGAACCAATCACCTTCTCGGTTTGACCTTGCAGAACAATCGCCCATCGAAATCCGTACTCCCCGCCTTGGGCCTTTAAATCTAGATAGTGGTTGACCATCCTTTCCGCTTGGGCCAGCTCCGTAAAGGTGGCGACATCGTAAAATTCCGTCACCTGGTCGTCTGAAAAGATCTCAAAGACAGAATCGATGTCGGAGCTTTGGAAGTTCCTTAGCAACAATCGCTCGGTCACAATTTCGGGAAAGTCAGGCATCGGCAACTCCAGTGCTTACCGTTCGGTTTCGATCCATTGGATTTAGCTCCATTTCAGGTCCTAGTCACCTCCCGATGGCCCAACGAATGCCCACCCGCCCTTGGTGTGCAACCGGCAGATGCGCGAGGACCGAGGGCTTTCTGGCCCAGACCAATGAGGTCAAGCTGGCTTCCCATTCCAAAGAACGTCCCAAGGCGCAGTGCATGTCGGCTTGCACAAGGGTTCCCTCCCACGGCCCGACACCCAATACGTTCACGCCTCCTCCCCACCGCAGCGATTCGACACTACCCCAACGCAACAGCACGCGATGGGAGGAACCATCGATCCAAAGGCCGCGACGGGCAAAGTCGGCCAAAGTTAGGCGCGCCATTCCTCCCTCTAGGGAATGGGCAGAGGTGGCTTCGATTGCGTCGAGTTTTTGCCCCAGTTCGCGGGATCGAGAAGCGGACCATCCCCCCGCTGTGTACGCCCACTCGAGCGAGCCGCGCATCTGCCCAAGAGCGGGGAAGGCGACATCCCTTTGGAGTTGCAGGGCGATCTGGGGAAGGAATTCCTTCTGACCCTCCTCAAGCTGCCAAAGGCCCCGCGAATCTCGGACAATTTCTGGCATCCTCGCATCATTTCGCACCGCACCTTCTCCAGATACGAACCAAGCCCCGCGGCTCCATTCCCAACTACCTCCCAAAGACAGAAAATGACCTGCCCCGGCAACCAGCTGGAACTGATGGCCGTTCGAGAAATGGAGGAACTGTTCCAAGACGGCGAGCTGCTGCTGGCCAGCAGCGAATATATCCTCGTTTCCGGCCACCTCCAGGTGGGGATAATAGCGAAGGACCGTGCGAGCCCCTTCGGCCCAGGCACCCCCCAGCTCGATGCCCACCGGGGCACGACGATCGGGCTCTTGCGTCTCGGGACCGGGATCGGGAAACGGTAGGGCTCGGGAAGGATGGAACGAGAGTCCTGCCCCAGGGTCGGCGGCGCGTCGCCCCACTTCCAAACTCCAACTGGATCTGCCCGCCCATTCCCCTCGCCACCAGGCTTCACGCATCTGGGCCAGTCGGTGGAAATCCCCGGCTCCCGAGTCCAATCCCTCGAGGCCAACAAGCGGTGCGGCAAACAGTTGAACTTTCCATTGGCCGCTGTCGGTGTCCCAACGGCGCTGGAGCGATGAATGAGATTCCCACCAGCCGCGAACGCGACGAGAGGAAAGATCGCTTCCCAGAGATTTTGCCACGAAGGATCGTCGATTTTCCTTTGCGACATTGCCACCCAGATAGACACTGCGCTGGTGATCGAATTTCCAACCCGGTCGTGACCGAGTTTCATCGACGACAATTGGCTCCTCTGGGACAGAATCCGACAGAGGTTGGTCGACCAAGGAATCGGCGACAAGGACATAGCCTATCAAGAGAAGCGGGAGCACCATCAATCCTCGAGGGAGAGATTGCGCAGATTGTCCTTGTCGAACGTGCCCATCGGAAAACGCCCCGGTTCGTAGCGCGAGAAATGAATCTGGGTGACGCGTCCGGGATTGACCCCATCGGTGATTTCGAGGTGACTTGCCAATTCTTGTCCTCCCACACGCAGGAATTTCTTGAACCGCATGATCTTGAGCAATCGACCCGACCGACTGGAAAAGCGCTCCTCCAATGGGCGCGCCGTCGCCGCATCCACCACCAATTCGATTCGTTCGTAAAGCGCATCGGGCACTGCGGCCTCCAACTCCAATTTCCACCGCGACCCCATGGCTTCGACCGTGCCGCGATACCGACCGCGCATCTCGACATTCAACACATCCCCGATCGAGGCCTCGCCGAGCAATCGCTGTTGCACCGATACCGGCACCGGACGACTGGATTTTCGGGTCAGGATCCACATCTCGTCGCCGCGCGAGAGGATCAAGTTTCCGTGCTCGATTTCGGGGGACAAAACGCGCAAGAGCACATCGCGACGAATCGTCGAGGGATGGAGGAACAGGCGATACCGGCTCGAAGCGGTGGTTTGGCCGTGGTCTGTGGCGGTGATTTCGAGATCACTTTTTTGGTCACCCACCAAGCCTCGAAAGCGGTCGACCCGACCGAGCAGGCTGTCGAGGCGATTCGTGCTCCAGGGATCGGCAGCAAATAGGGTCGATGATAGAGCGAGAAGGGTAACCAGACAGGATTTGACAAACTTATCCATGGCGCAAGCTTTCGATCAGGGGACGGCGGCAACCGCGAACGCAAGGAAGGATGGACGAGACGACCACCGCCATCAGCACAAACTCGCCAGTCTGCAATAGGAGACCGGGTTCCTCCAGCACGCGCAACACGATGGTGTAACCGCGTGTGGATCCCGGAGGCGGCGCGGCCTCCAATCCGTGGAGATTGAAGAGTTGGATCAACACCAGAGAAACAGCCAGGGCCAGCAGGGTCCCCACCCAGCCAAGCAAGACGGATTCTGTCAGAAATCGCCGCAACAAGGATCCAGGCGAAGCGCCGAACGATCGCAGCAGGGCGATTTCCGAGCGTCTCTGCAAGAGGGAGATTTCCAAAATGCTGGTGATGAAGACAAACGAGAACACCAGCAAAATCACGCCAAAGAAACGGAAGATCCCTGTGTACAAGGCGTGGACCGATTGGTAGTAAGTAGCCAATTCTTCCCAACGGCGATACTCCAGGTCAAGCCCGCGCTCCAACGCGAGTTTTTTGGTTCGCGCCAAAACCGTGTCTAGATCGCGGGTTTCGCGCAACAGCACCAACACCTTGTCGCAAAGAGTGTCGCCGAGCATGTCCCAGGCGGTGGCCAACGGGATCTTGAGGGCGACATCGTCGTAATCGCGGCTAAACGATTCAGTCACCCCCTTCAGCTCGAGATCGGCCGAGGTCATGCTCCCGCGCGGCGTGGTGGTCAGTACCGTGAGGCCCGTGCCGGGTTTGGCTTCTAGGGATTGGGCCAACCCGAGCCCCACCAGCGCCATGCCACGGTCAGAGGACAGAAATCGGTCACCCTGGGCAACCTGCTCACCAAAGGCCGAAAGGCGTCGGTCGGCACCGGGATCGATGGCGCGGCCCAAAAAGGTGCGGCTGGTCTGGCCATTCGACAATAGCCCCGTAAACGTCAATTCAGGAGCGAGGACTTCGACCCGAGCATTCAAGAACGAATCGGAAGCGAACAGGTTTACGATGGCCTTGTGGTCGCGAAGCTTCCATTTCCAGGGATCGGTGCGCTGGTGGGCATCGTACCCTTTTTTCATGATCTGGAAATGTCCGGTCTGGCTATGGATCGTGCTTTCGGACAAACCCCAGAAACTCTGTTGGAAATATCCTCCCATCACCAAGAGCGAAAGGGTGCAGACCCCCATGGTGATCCCCAAAATGGAACTGAAGCCAAGGCGCCGCCAAATGGCCTTGGCGGCGAACCACGCGAGATCTGGACGGGACACCAACGTCCAAACCATCCAGATCGCACACATCGCGGTGATGGCGTGCAAAGCAACAGCAAACGTGGTGGGAAACATGATCACTCCTTTTCCGTGCGCAAACGCAACAGGGCTTCCTCGACCAGGCGAATTTCTGTAGGGCTTAGGTGGGGAAGCTGCCGGAACCGTTCCAAGGAATCTTGGGCGGCTTTTCGCATCCGAAAAATCACCGGCAAGTGGGATAGGGTGATCGCGTGGGTCAGCATCAACACCCGGCTTTGTGGAAAGATGCGGCGAGCTTCGCCAAATTCTGTCAAACCCGCATCGACCGATTCCACGGCTTTGATCACGTTCCCGCTTTGGGCGTACGCTCCTCCCAAGCGCGTGAGGAAGGCGCCGTGCCAGGCGCGAAAGCCGTCGGTCGGCCATCGATCGGCAAACGCCTTGAGTCTGACTTCCTTTTGAATCGCTTCGGAAAGGACGGGTACCGGGCCTGCCAGCCATGATTGCCCGGTGCGAAAGCAGCAGGCGGAATCCCTTCCCTCCTCGCAAACCGATGCCAAAGTCACGTTGGTCTGGGCTGGCTTGGAACATCCGGCAAAGACACAAACGGTCACGATCCACAGATAGACCATCCATTTCATGGCACAATCCTTCCGTCATGCAAAGCCAATCGATTTGAAGAGAGAGGTTGGATGACGGCGGGATCGTGGGTCGCGATCAGGATGGCACACCCCTCACGCTCACGCAGATCCAGCAACAGATCCACGACTTCGGCGGTGGTGCAGCTGTCCAGGCTAGCCGAGGGCTCGTCGGCGATGACCAAACTCGGTTTTTTCAAGAGCGCACGCGCTAGGCAAACGCGCTGGCGCTGACCTCCAGAAAGTTCTGAAACCCGTTGGTCGATTTGGCGCCCCAGCCCCAAACGTTCCAACAATTCCAGAGCCTGGAGGCGGTCCCGTTTCTGGATTCGCGCCAAGTGAAGCTGGGGAGCCAACACGTTTTCCAATGCCGTCAACCAAGGCAAGAGCCAGTTGTCCTGGAACATGAAGGAAATGCGGTGGGCGCGCAACCGGGTTCGCTCCCGATCATCCAGCGCCGCAACGTCGCGCCCCAGAAAGCGATGGATCCCCGACGTCGGCGCATCCAATAGCCCCAGGATCTGGAGCAAGGTGGTCTTGCCGCTCCCCGACGGTCCCACCACCACGCGAATTTCACCGGGGTCCATGCGAAAATCAATGTCTTCAAGAGCCGCGAAGGTTGGCTGACCAGGACGTCCATACATGCGGGACACCCCACAAAGCTCGACCAACGCCTCAGCCACCGAGGGCCTCCAACCGACGGCGTGCGTCCAGGCGCAAGGTGCTTGGAATATCCTTGCGAGCGGCGACCAGCTTCCAAATCGCCGAGGCCTCGGTGAGGTTTCCAAAGCGGTAGCCGACCAACGCAAGCGCCATCATGACAGAGGGATCGGCCACGGCCAAGCGAGGCTGGAGATGGCGCAAGAAGGCCTCGTCGCTTTTCAATAGCGCGTCCACATGGAAGATCTCGGGGACTTCGACCAGGCTGTTGATGCGAAAAATGCGAAGGACGGGATCGAGCGAATCGCCGCGAACCGCCGTTTGCAGATGATCCATCGCTCTGCCTACCCATTTGGTCGCCGCGATCACATCGGGCCGGGCGCGGCGCGCTTCCAAGGCCTCGGCGGTACCCAGCAACGCCGCGCACATGGGTGTCGGACGGACCTGGTACAGGGAATCGAGCACCGGATGGGCGAGATCGAGAGAGGAAGCGTGGCTCGTGTCGCGAGAGGCGAGGATCAAATGGATGACCCCGCGATCGCCGCCTTTGGCATGCTTTGCCAGCGCCTCGAGTTGGGCGGTGGGCAGATCGATCCAGGAACCGATCTCGTCTTTTTGTGATGGCGCGCCTTGAAGAAGGGCGAGGGTAAAGATCCAGTGAATCATCAGGTTCTCCTGTTTGGTGGATGGGTCAAAATTCTTCGGTGGTCACAAAACGGATGCCCAGGAAGCGGAAGCCTTCCCAAGCGGCGAGGAGTTGGAAATCGACGGCAACCGGTGGACGAAATCCTGCATGGAATCCGGCCCCGTAGATCCGGCCACGGTGGGATGTGGCACCTTGGGTGGCGTAGGCTTCCCCAACTCCGGTCGGCCCCAGATCGACCCCGGTGAACCAAAGGTCACGGCTCCACAGCGACACCCTCGGTAGAGCCATGACGGTGACCGCCTGGCGCAAAAGCGGATCCGTGGATTGGGCCTGCCAAGTACCGAATCCGCCCGCCAACGCTGGCTGAAACGAAGGTCGGTTCAACACCACCTCGCCCTCCCCCACCAGGAGCAGGGAGATTCGCGCCCAAGTCGGGGTGCGCCAGACGGTGTGCAGGCGCAATTCCCCAAACCTCTCTGAAGTGTTCAAAATCTGTCCGATCATTGCGTTCATTCGGGCAAGCCCTCCAATACCCAAAGCGTTTTTGGCCCAGGTTTGGTCGATCTCCACACTGGGGCGTCCAAAAACGGAGACCGGCATAGGACGCTCCAACCGGGATTGGGGATCGCTCACCACCCAGAACCCGGATTCACCCCGAATCGAAAAAGTTGGCGTCAGAATTTGACGCACGGTCGCGGCTATTTTCCATTGGCCCAAATCGTGGTCGGGAGCATTGCGATCCATTGGTGTTTCGTACAACGCCAATCCTCCCACGAGGACCCCTGGGGCCGCCACCGCATCTCCATGGACACCCGCTTTGTTGGCCCCAGCCCAAACACCCCATTGGTCGCCGCGACCGGTGCGGTTGTGGTTTCCGAAATACCCGAAGGCGTTCCCCCCGCCGTAGGCTCCAAAGGTTCGCGAATGTGCCTCGACCAAAATGCGCCATCCCTTGTCCACCGGTTGGACCATTGCCACGCAGGCATCGAAGAAATCCGTCCGCCCGCGAATCCGCCGGTTGAACGAGGCGAGTTTGGTTTCGAGATTTCCTTTTGTCAGAATCTGTCCAACCTGGACCGGCAACAGGTGCTCCACGAATCCCACGACCTGGGAATCCACACCTTGGACGCGGATCTCCAAAATGGCCATAGGGATGTTGAGCATTGGGGTGGAAGAATCCGAATCCAAACCCAGCAGGCGCGCTTCCTCTTGCGTCAGTTCCATCGCGATAAAGGAGGTGATTCGCAAAGAATCCACCTTGGTCGTATCCGACAAACTGGCCGCGAATGCGGTGGTGATCGAAAAAATCAGAGCCAGCAGGATGGACAAGGCCCTCCCCAGGCTCCGGGTGAGAGCAGGTGCGGTCATGATCGGGAAGGGTGGGGTTAGAGCGAGGAGTGCAGCAGGTTGCGCCGGTGGAAGTACACGCCCAAGCCCCAGCCCAAAATGGGATAGAAGGCCCAGGTCAGCTTGCCCGAAGTCCAGAGATCGACGGCGAGGAAGACCACACTCATCACGGCCCAAGCCCCAAAATGTTCCCAGAACCAGCGAAGGCGAAGGTTGGCAAGGGTTTGAGGATCCGAAGGGTTGGAGCCGTTGCTCCATCGCCGACGAACGTGGTTGGCGTGCATCAACAAGCCGGCCCCCCAACCCATCAATGGCCATTGCGCCCAGGTGAGCGCATGGTTCTGCCAAAAATCCCCCACGACGAGGAACATGCCCACCACCAGGTAGAGGCCGGCATGCTCGATCAGAGCCTTTTTGGCGTGTTTGAAGGAACCGTCCGACTCTTCCGTGCGAAATTCGGCGAAAGCGGCCAGTCAATTCGGGGCAAAGCGGCCGGGTCCCCTGGTGGTCTGAGAGTCTCCAGGGGACAAGGTAATTAGTCGGCCGGATTGGCCCGAATTTGGCC
>CAIKAA010000433.1 GCA_903825275.1 uncultured Fibrobacterota bacterium
GGCATGCCCGATCCCTACAACAGCCCTGCGGCAACCCTACAACAGCCCGATTCCAATTACATTTGCGGCCCATGATCCTTGATCCAACCGGGCATCCGACCACACCCAGGGGCTTTCGGGCCGCTCTTCACACTTGTGGCATCAAGGTTTCGGGCACTCCCGACTTGGCTTTGCTGCTTTCCGAGACTCCCGCTCGCTGGGATGCGGTGTTCACCACCAACGCCGTGGCGGCGGCTCCGGTGGTTTTTGGGCGCGAACGATTGGCCACGGGCCGAACCCTATCGGCAATATTGGTGAATTCCGGCAATGCCAACGCCGTCACCGGCCCCCAAGGTCTTGCCGACTCGCGGGAAACCGCCACGCTTTTGGAATCGACCCTCCACCTTGCCGAAGGCGCCGTTTTGGTCAGTTCCACCGGCGTGATCGGTGTTCCACTTCCGATGGATAAAATCCGCAGCGGCATTCCCGCCATCGCCCCCAAGCCTATGAGCGAAGGCGGAGCGGATTTCGCGCGCGGAATCATGACGACCGACACGCGTCCCAAGCATGCCAGTGTGAGTTTCCCCTACGCGGGGGGGGAAATCCGCCTTGGTGGTTGCGCCAAGGGATCGGGAATGATCCACCCCAGGATGGCCACCATGCTTTCCTATCTGACGACCGACGCAACCTTGCATCCCGATGTGTTGCGCAAGGCCTTTCGTCGTGCTGTGGATGCCAGCTTCAATCGGATCTCGGTCGACGGGGACACGTCGACCAACGACACCTGTGTTTTGATGGCCAATGGAGCCGCTGGCCTTCCGGAAATCCTGCCAGGCACCGAAGACGCCGAGATGTTTGAAAAGGCCCTTGCTCTGCTGACCGGATTTTTGGCGCGCGAGATCGTGCGCGACGGGGAGGGGGCCACCACGGTGGTGCGCCTGGACGTGGTGCGAGCGCGTGATGACGAACAAGCCGAACGGGTTGCTCGGGCCATCTGCAATTCGCCTCTGGTCAAGTGCGCGATCCACGGACGCGATCCCAATTGGGGCCGCATCCTTTGCGCCGCCGGGTATGCCGGGGCCGGGGTGATGCCAGAATCTGTCGATTTGTCCATCCAAGATGTTCCGGTGCTGCGCCGGGGCACCCCGCTTTCGTTCGACGCCCCCAAACTTTCCGAAGCGATGAACGGTTTGGAAGTTCGAATCCGCCTGGATTTGGGAGCTGGTTTGTGCGAAACCACCTTTTGGACTTGCGATTTTTCAGCCGAGTATGTTTCGATCAACGCCGACTACACGACTTGATTTATTGGAGAATGCTTTGATGAACCTCATTGCTTGCAAGTTTGGCGGGACGTCGCTGGCCGACACAACCCAATTCCGTAAAGTGGCCCAAATCGTGCGCCTGGATCCGCGCCGTCGTGCCGTGGTGGTGTCGGCCCCGGGCAAGCGCCACAAGCAAGATCCCAAAATCACCGACATCTTGCTTTCCATCCACGACATGGTCCGCCGCGAACTCGACCCGACTCCTTCCATCACATTGTTGCGTGATCGCTTCCTGGAGATCGAACGCGGGTTGGAGGTTGACGCGGGAATTGCGGGGCATTTGGACCGTTTTGAAGAAGCCGTTCGCAAAGGGGCCGATCGCGACTGGATCGCTTCTCGCGGCGAGCATTTTTCGGCCCGCATCATGGCGGCCTTTTTGGGAGCAACCTACATCGAAGCGGAAGGCTCGGTGTTCTTGACCCCCAATGGATTGGTGGATGACAAGACCTGGAAGGAGCTGGGCCCGCGCCTTCCCGAAACGGGATTGTTCGTCATGCCAGGTTTTTACGGAACCGGTCCCAATGGCAAGGTAAAGACCTTTTCCCGCGGTGGCTCGGACATTTCAGGTGCCATCTTGGCGCGAGCTGCCAAGGCCGACTTGTATGAAAACTGGACCGACGTGTCGGGGCTTTTGATGGCCGACCCGCGAATTGTTTCCGATGCTGCCCCGATGGAGAAAGTGACCTATCGCGAACTGCGCGAACTGGCTTATTCGGGCGCCAATGTCTTCCACGAAGAAGCCATTCTGCCCTGCAAGCAAGCCAACATTCCCATCCGCATCGCCAACACCAACCGACCCGCCGACCCAGGAACCTTTATCGTCCCCGAAGACCAAGCCGCCGACCGCCCCATCGCGGGAGTTGCCGGTCGTTCGGGTTTCTCGATTCTCCAGATCGAAAAGACCTTGATGAACAAGGAGCGCGGCTTTGGTCGCAAGATTTTGGGGATATTGGAGACCAAAGGGGTCAGCTACGAACTGTCACCCTCTGGCATCGACAGCATGTGCGTGGTCATCGACCAAGAAGATTTCGATGAGTCCAAGGATGGCATCCTGGAAGAGATCCAAAAGACCTGCGATCCCGATGCGATTTCCGTGGAACGCGACTTGGCCCTGATCGCCACCGTGGGTCACGGCATGGCGCACCGCACCGGTGTCGCCTCGCGCTTGTTTCTGGCGCTGGCCCAAGCCCATGTGAATGTTCGTGTCATCGACCAGGGCGCTTCCGAACTGTCCATCATCGTCGGAGTGGATGCCGCCGATTTGGCCAAGGGAATCCACGCGATTTACGATGCGTTTGTCAGAAACTGACGGGTTCCGCGGAACGCGGACCTGGCGTGGGCGCGCCTCTGTGGCTACGTGTTCTCTGGAAAAAACCAGATCCTCCTATAGAGATTTTCAAACATTTGATTGGCCTATTGGCACCTGATTTTTCGGAGCCGAGCGGCTCCGAGGATGCTCTGGGGGTCCACCCCCAGACCCGGCCCAAGGGGGCCTACACGAGCCCCCTTGGAGAACCCGCGTGCCAGGGCTGACGCCCTTGGATCCCAAGAGCGAGCGGACGTGGGAGGGTTGTGAAGAATCCCTCGGTCGGCGCGCCCGCCTGCTTGCCTGCGGCAAGACGGCGGGGTTGTGGACGGATCTTGTAGGGAAGAGAGAAGGAAGACAAACGGCAGGGCACCTTGGGTGCCAAGGACGGGCAAATCCGCCGTTGCCTGAGCTTGCGGTGAGCCTGTCGAACCGTGACCGCCGTAGGCGGTTGTATCGAAGGCAACGGAAAGACGGGCGGGGATGCGGACGGGTCTTGTAGGGAAGTGAGAAGGAAGACAAACGGCAGGGCACCTTGGGTGCCAAGGCCGGGCGAATCCGCCGTTGCCTGAGCTTGCGGTGAGCCTGTCGTACCGTGGCCGCCGTAGGCGGTTGTATCGACTGCTACGGCACTACAAACCCGGCAGGGCACCTTGGGTGCCAAGGCAACGGCAAGACGGGCGGCGGGGATTTGGCCTATTCTTGTGGTCTGTGATTTTGGAAGACGGGCTTTGGCGGGTCGCTTTGGCGATTGCCACCAGTCGAGCTTACCATCGGGAACCGCGCGGATGCATCGTCAGGTCCACGGACTTTGGGTCGCCGATTTTGCGATGGAAAAAAATATCGAATGGGTTCACTGACCTTTTGCCCAATCCCACAATGGCTCCCGAGGAAACTTTGGAGATACGGGAAGTTTTGGCGCATAGACAACCTTTTGATCCTGAATTACGACATACTCACGCTTGGAGGTGTTTATGCGGTGCTCGAGAATGTTGAGTTCGGTTTTGGCCCTGGGGACCTCGCTCTATGCTGGCGTCGCGGTTACTGTGCAGCCCGACAAAATCGCCCACGCCTTAAATCCTGCAGGACTGAACGGAACGGTTCTTCCCATCTGGTACTCTCCAGAAAGGGTTCACAGCCTGGCCGAAGGATTACGTCGCGGCGGATTTTCCGTCTTCCGGTACCCCAACGGCACCCTTTCCAACGAGTACCACTGGAATGGTTCGGGAACCTATGACAGCGTGGGGATCTGGCACGCCTCCGACTCGACCTTCACCCCCGGATTCAAGGTCAATACCCGCTACCGAGGTACCACCCGCAACAACTATGGAAGTCTCTTTCCCTCCATGATCGTGGACAACGACACCGCCACCTTCTGGTGGGGCATTCCGGAGCAAGACAGCCTGGAGCCCTGGCTGATGCTCAACCTCGCCACCTCCGCCAAGGTGGATTCGATCGAAATCATTTGGGGAAACCTGCTGCCAGATTCTGTCAAACTTCAAGTCTTGACCCAAGGCGATCCACAGTGGTCCAATGACGCCGTCTGGGCCAATCCCCTCGGAATAGCCGTCAACGGATCCTCCTCCAACATCAAACTTTCCCAAGCTCAAGAAGGCACTTGGTTCAAAGTGCGATTCCCCGGAAAATCGGGGGTCCAAGTGCGTGAGCTGCGACTCTTCGCCTCCGGGGTTTTGGTCAGCGGCAATGCGGCCAATCCGACCACCCAAGTCCTCGCCATGGGAACCCATCCCGGCAACGACCCGACCACCGAAACTCGATCTGCCTGGGATTTTGTCACCTTCATGAACGGGATCCACCGTGAATTTCCAGGGTCCGAACCTCTGTTGTGCGTGAACGTGGGGACCGGCAGCCCCCAAGAGGCCGCCGCTTGGGTTCATTTTGCCAACAAGGTTCAGGGTTACGGGGTTCATCGCTGGCATGTGGGCAATGAAATCGATGGCAATTGGGAGCAAGGTGGACCGTTGGATCCTGCCCAGTACGCCGCGCGTTTCATCGCCTTCACCAAAGCCATGAAGGCCGAGGACTCGACGATTGAAGTTTATGGGCCAGTGCTGTCCAGCATGGATTTCCTCAACCGCCCCGGTGGTCGCGACGCTGAAGCTTGGATGGTTTCCTTCCTGCGCCGCGTCGGTGAAGCCGAACGGGCCGATGGCAAACGCTACCTCGACGGGGTCGATTTCCACGCCTATCCATACTACATCGCTAGCGGCAACGGCACCGCCAAGAACATGCTGTTGGCGATGGACAAATTGGGCGAGCAGCTGGACACCTTGGGCGCTTTGATGGGACGCTACCTCTCGCAGCCCGAAACCCGCAAGGTGGCCATGACCGAGTTCAACGCCTCGGTATCCATCACGTACTTGTTGATGCACGAGGTGAATGGAATTGGAATGGCCGACATGCTGGCCCAAATGGCCAGCCGTTTCGGTGACCGAGCCCTGACTTGCCTTTGGGAACCCGAGGGCGGTGAACCCATGAATCCCGATGGAACCACCGGATCCAGCTACGGAAGCCTGCGCATCTTCACTCCCAACCGCAAAGGGTTGGCGACCGACATGGGCGATGCGCCCACTTCGGCCTTCTGGGGACAATTTTTGGTCACCCAAGCCTGGATCGATCGGGGCCGGGACGGCCATGGAAATCCCCAATCGATTCCACTGGACTTGGCGGGGAACCAAAATGCCCGGGCCTTTGCTTTGACAGATTCTGGCAGAACATCCGTGTTGGTCTTGAACCTGGGCGCCAGTGCCGACTCGGTAAGTTTTTCCGGAGCTGTAGTCGACTCTGGCGAAGTCCTTTCGTGGTCGGCCTCCAACTACAACTGGATTGGAACCGATGTGGACGCCCGTGCCCTCCCCAACATCGGGCCAACCGCCTCGGTTTGGAAAGGCCAAAAAGTCTTCCTGCCCGCCTATGGTGCCTTGGTGTTGCGGACAAACCCGGTCCACTCCACAGGCTCCAAAGTCGAAATGCTCTTGCGCACCGTCTCGAACAACAAATTGACGGTTGGCGACACCTTGATGGTCACCGCCTCCCTTCGCCAACAAGGTGGGGTCATTTCCCGTGGGATGGTTTACAACGGAGAATGCCTACCCGTTGATTCGATCGGTTCCCCTTGTGGTTCGCCCGCTTTTGACACCCTCAAATCCCTAGATGGGACCTGGGACGGGAGCCACGAAGGAATGGTTTACCGGATTGCGGCAACTCGACTCAAATTGGGAAACAACTTGCTTGTCTTTTATTACAGGGGCCTGGGATCCATCCTTTTTGATACGGTGAGAGTGAGCGTGAGCGATGTCCCACGCCCCACCACTTGGATCGATCGTTTCGACAAACCTCTCAAGGCATCCGAGCTCCCTGGTAGCCCGCGCTGGCTGACCTACATCGCCAATGGCACCGAAAACGGAACGTTCAAAAGCAGCCAACCGCAGTGGCCCGACACGACGACCAACAAACGCTGGTACCAAGTCGACTTCAATCTCGATCAACCGGCCGCCTTGACCTATCCCAACTACGTGGCGACTTATCTGTTGATTCCGCGCCCCTGGCTGGACACCACGGCCACAAAATGGGTCGGGCTGAGCTTCAATTGGTTCACCGCCCTCGACTCGCTCGCCTCCACCTTCGAGTTCCACATCGCTGAAGATTCCGTCAAGGACTACGACGACCACATCACCAAACTTGCGGGAACCAAAGGGCAGTGGGTGCGCAAAACCTTGCTTTGGAGCGACTTTACCCAATCGGGTTGGGGGAAGGATGTCGGTCCCTTGAATTTTGCCACCGCTTTGCGATTGGAGTTCCGTGCCGCCGGAAAGGGTCGAGGCAATTTCCGGCTCGACAATCTCGCTCTATTGTCCACCAGCGGCGATTCCCTGCCATTGGCCGTGGGGGTCCGCACCCGTCCGACCCTGCAGGCTGGTTGGACGCTTCTCCGCCAAGGACACAAATTGTCAGTGGCGTCGCCGGATGGTTCCCTGGGCCAAGCCCGGTTGTTCGACCTCTCTGGCCGCCTCTACACCCAAGTGCGGGGAACCGGGGAATTGCGCCTAGACCTTCCGCGGTCAGGTTTGTATCTGCTCGAACTCCAATCCAGCGGCAAACGCGAAATCCACAGCATCACGATGGTGCCCTAGATTCCTATTCTTCCTCTTCGATGCCCCTGGGTCCTCATCCCATCGGCATCTGGGGGAGCCCTATGGCATTGAGTGAAGAACAGATCGAACGGTACTTGCGCCACCTGGTGCTCTCCGAGATCGGCGGCAAAGGTCAGGAACGACTCCTCACTTCCTCGGTGCTGATCATCGGTTTGGGCGGCTTGGGGTCGCCCGCCGCCCTCTACTTGGCGGCAGCGGGAATCGGGAGGATCGGGATTGTCGACGGAGATCGCGTCGAACGCTCCAATCTCCAGCGCCAAGTCATCCACCACACTCCCGACTTGGGGGTGCGCAAGGTCGATTCCGCCGCCGCCAAAATGCGCGCGATCAATCCCGATTGTCGCATCGAACCCCACAACTTTTTTTTGGACCACACCAACATTTTGGAACTGGTCGCGCGCTACGACTTCATCCTCGATTGCACCGATGGATTCCCCATCAAGTTTTTGATCAACGACGCCTGCGTGCTGGCCAACAAACCCTTCAGCCACGCCGGAGTGTTGCGGTGGGATGGCCAAACCATCACTTGCTTGCCCTGGAAATCCGCTACCTACCGGTGCATTTTCAAACAGATGCCGCCTCCGGGCGCCGTCCCGTCTTGCGCCCAAGCCGGGGTGTTGGGAGCCATGGCGGGTACCTTGGGGACCCTCCAAGCCACCGAAGCCGTCAAATTTATTTTGAACCAAGGCGAACTTTTGGAAAATCGACTTTTGGTTTATGATTCGCTTCGGATGAGGATGAGGACGGTCCAGGTTCAGCGCGATCCACGTTGGGCTCCGGGTGCCCCCCATCCCGACATCCGTGTGCTTGCCCCCTTGGGGGAAGAGCCGGTCTGCGAACTCAAGCAAAAATGAACCACACCGAGGCCAACAGCGGGGTATCCTTTGGCCAGCGATTTCGGATCGATGCAAACAGCGACAAATCGGACCCAAAAAGTTTGAACCGTCTAAACGACACAGGAGATCGATGATGACTACCAAGGCTCCCAAGACCTCGCAATTGGGATGGGACATGGACCATGTGTGGCTTTTGCGCGACGGAATCTGGACCCTGGAAGGGGAATGGCGTTCCGCCACCGGAATCTGGCGCACGGTCAGTGGCCGCGTGGAAATTGGCGACGACACCGCTCGCTACATTCTCCAGGACGAAGACGGTCCACAACGGCTCTTGCGTTTGGCCAAAGGTCGGGCCAATCGCAAAGCTTTCAAGGTCGAGGTCCACACCGAGTCTGTCACCCTGGCGGGATCGGTCCGTTCCTTTGGAATGCGACAAGATTTGACCGCCACGGCAGGCAATTGGAATATGGCGGAGACCGCCCTCCAGCGCTCAGATGGTTCGGTCGAGGTGGATGGCCTGTTCACTCGCTTGGGCGACGTCCACGACGCGTGGCGCTGGATCTTGCGTCCCATGGCTTTGGAAGAGGTTTGGACCATTTCCTCCCAGGTGATCACCGAGATCGAACAGGCCTCGCGCAAAGGAGCTCCCATCGAGCAATGCGGGCTTTTGGTGGGAAGCGCCTTGGACCGAAAGATCGTGGCCCAAGTCCAGGTCAACAACGCCGACCAATCCGAGGACCATTTCACGATGGACCCCCAGGATCTGATCCGAGTGGCCGTAGATCTGCGCGATGGCCCCACCCAGGTGGTCGGCAATTGGCACAGCCACCCCTTCTCCCCTGCACGCCCTTCGGACGAGGACATCAAGCTCTCCTTTGACGAAACCTTGATTTATGGGCTTTCTTCGGCGATGGAAGAGTCCAAAACCCCGTTCAACCTGTTCCGCATCCGCAATGGTTGGTCCACGCCCGTCAAACTGAACGTGGTCAGCTGATCCCCACCGTTTCGTAACCCCTCCTCGGTGTTTTCCCGAGGAGGGGTTACTTTTTGCCGCCTTGTAGCACTAGGCGCCAGACTTTTTCAGGAGAATCGTTCATGAGCATCCAGTCCCAGGAACC
>CAIKAA010000434.1 GCA_903825275.1 uncultured Fibrobacterota bacterium
GGTTTCAACCCGAGCTGCGTTCCGGGCATGGGCTCGGGTTAAAACCCTCGCAGGGCCCTTGGCACCGAAGGTGCCCCGCAGCCAATTTCAAACCATGGCGGTCGACTAGGGGAACCTCAGGCGATGCCTGTCTAAGGGACAGGCTTTCGGGGAATCAGACCCGAGGAGATTCAAAGTCCCTTCCGGGAGGGTGGCAGACACCTCGGAGGAGCCTCCTATTGCACATCGGGTCCGTCGCGGGAAGCCCAATGCCTTCCCCCCCCATTTCCGAACCTGCCCCAAGGTCGGCAGTCCTATGGATGTCACAGGGAATTGCAAACCGGGGAGCTTGTGAGTCGCCTTCAAGCCACAGGTAGGGCCACTCAAGCCGCTTGACTCGAACCCATTTTGTTTTGGGGAACCTTGGACAAGTTGGCCGGGAGAATGGCAATCTGGAAGCCGGTCCCGAATTGGTTCAGGAGTTGGAAAATGAGGCGCACCTGCGGCCAGGTGGCCGGAAGACCTCTATCTTTCCAATTCATCAACGCATCGACAGGAGACGCAAGGTGTCGGAGTCTTTCATCCAAAAGCTGTTCGCCGAACGAATCGGTGGCGAGAATTACGGAAAATCCACCGCGATCTACAAGTTCGAGAAGATCAAACGCGCCAAGCGCTCCGCCATCCTCGACTTTCCCGACCGCCCGCTGATCGACTTCGGGATCGGCGAAAACGACGAGATGGCGCCGGATTCGGTCCGCCGCGTGATGTGCGAGGAAGTGAACAAGTTGGAAAACCGAGGTTATGCCGACAACGGGATCCTCGAGTACCAAACCGCCGCCGCCGCGTTTCTTAAACGCAATTTCGGCGTGGTTGTCGACCCCACGACCCAAGTCATCCACTCGATCGGCTCGAAGCCGGCCTACGCGCTTTTGCCCGCCTGCTTCATCAATCCGGGAGACGTCACCTTGATGACCGTTCCCGGTTATCCTGTCGCGGGAACTTGGACCAAGTACCTGGGCGGCATCGTGCATCCGTTGCCGTTGCTTCCAGAAAACGACTTCTTCCCCGACTTGGACGGAATTCCCGCAGACATTTTGGCCAAGGCCAAAGTTTTGGTGATCAACTATCCCAACGCTCCCACTGGCAAAACGGCCACCCGCGCCTTCTACGAAAAGGTGATCGCCTTTGCCAAGCAACACCACATCGTGGTGGTCCAAGACGCCGCCCACATGATGTTCACCCACGGTGCCAAACCGTTTTCCTTTCTGGAAGTGGAAGGAGCCATGGACGTGGGCGTGGAAGTCCATTCCATGAGCAAGGGCTGGCACATGATTGGATGGCGCTTGGGGTTCGTGGCGGGAAATTCGCTGATCGTCAAAGCCTTTGGCGATGTGAAGGACAACAGCGATTCGGGCCAATTCAAGGCCATCCAAAAGGCGGCGGCCGCAGCGCTTTCCGATGACAATTTGTGGCAAGCCGCCCAGAAGAAGTACCAGCGCCGCCAGGAATTGCTGGTGACAGAGCTGACCAAGCTGGGCTTTTCCATCCAGATGCCCCAAGGCACGTATTTTCTCTACTCCAAGTGCCCCAAGGGCATCGTGGGAGGGCCAGACTTCGCGAATGCGGAAGAAGCCAGTCAATGGTTCATCCGTGAAAAGAGCGTGGTCACGGTTCCTTTCGACGACGCAGGTCCGCACCTGCGTTTCTCGGTAACCTACGAAGCCGTGACAGAATCCGACGAAATAGCCTACATGCAACGTTTCGCCGAACGGATGTCTCAAACCCAATTCAGGTTCTAATGGCACCCAAACCCTACCTGCCCTCGGCGGCCCTACGGCGGCTGGTCCGAGGATCACCACTTCTGGCCTCCGCCATGGCGCTTCGCGAGTCGGGCGGGCTCTGGTTTCGAACCCGGGCTCTCTCGGCTTGGGAAACCCTCCAATTGGAGCGGCAGGGCTGCGTTTGCCAGGATTGGACCCGGGTGCGAGTCCAGGATGGGTTCGAGTGCGGGGCGGTGCGCGAAACCACGTTCGAAGGCGACGTGTCGCTAGCAAAATTTTCAGGAACCGTAATGCTTCCTGGTCATGTGAGTTTGTCGACCGGAATTCGCCGCGCCCACATCCGCGACGCCGTGATCGGAAACTGCTGCATCCACGACATCGGCCTGATCGCCCGTCAGGTGATCCAGGATACCGCCGTGGTCTTTCGGGTGGGCTCCTTGGTGGCTTCGGGAACCTCCACCTTCGCCACCGGAGTGACGGTCCAGGTCGGCTTGGAAACGGGTGGACGGGAAATTCCGTTGTTTGCGGAATTGGACATAGAATTGGCCACCTGGCTCGCCACCCATCCCGGCGAATCTCCCGAGCGAAAGGCGTTTGACGAAGCCCTCCAGCAACATGTGGAAATGGTGCGCCACGCCGCAGGATTTGTCGGCGAAGGCGCTCTGATCTGCAACACGGCCACGGTCCGCAATGCTTGGATCGGCCCCCACGCCCGGGTGGACGGGGCCCAGCTGGTGCGCAATGTGGCGGTTCTTTCCTCGATCGACGCCCCCACCCAAATCCGCGATGGAGCCGTGGTGGAGCACGCCGTGTTGCAGCCCGGAGTGCAGGTGCGCACCATGGCGGTCGTGCGCAAAGCGCTGTTCTGCGAGGCCTCGGGCGCCTCGCGCCATGCCAAGATCCTAAATGCCATTTTGGGTTCCAACACCGAGATCCAGGAAGGCGAAGTTACCAGTTCCCTGATCGGGCCATTGGTCGGCTTCCACCACCAGTCCCTTTTGATCGCTTGCCTTTGGCCCGAGGGCCGTGGCAACGTGGGGCATGGAGCGGCCTTGGGTTCCAACCACACCGGTCGTCGAGCGGACCAGGAAATCTGGCCAGGCGAAGGGCAATTCTTCGGACTTTGCTGCCAAGTGAAATTTCCCGCCAACTTTTCGGAATCCCCTTGGAGTTTGGTCGCCACCAGCGCGGTGGTTCCCCCTGGACGCTTGAGGTTGCCCTTTTCCCTGATTCGCTCCCAGGCCGCTCAGGATCAGCCCATGATCCAACCCGGCTGGATGTGGCTGCACAACGCCTATTCCCTGGAGCGTTCCGAGCTGAAGCTCGCCTCACGAGACCAGACTCGCTCCAAATCTTGTCAACGCCCCTTCCTCCATCCCGCCCTGCTGACCCTGGTGGAGGAGGCCCGTAAATCCCTGCGCGAGGCCACTGGTCTAGAAGTCTGGGATCGCAAGTCTCTCCCCGCCCTGGGGATGGGACGGATGACGGAGGCCGACCGCAAGGAAGGCATCTCGGCCTACACCGAATGCTTGACCCTGGCGGCCTTGCGTTCGCTGCTTTCGGGAAATGATCCCGAACTGTTGGCTTGGTCGAACCAATTTTTGTCGGGTGAGTTTCCCGAGCTGGACAAACCCGGACTCTTGCGCAGACTTCCCGGACTAGAGCGTCTTTGGGTCCGCCGGGTTCGTTTGAGCCGGGAGCGCGACGACCTGCGGGGCCAGGACGTGTTCGATGATTACAGCAAAGTCCACCCGCCGGCCAAAGACGACGACGTGGTCAAAGCCGCCGTGAATCGAGCCCGGGAGACCGCCCGCCTAGTCCGGGAACAGGATCGTGCCTGATCTGCCCCCACCCATCGGATTTGGCGGGGGTGCCTTGCTGCATTTCGACTCCGTCACTTCCACCATGGATGTCGCCAGGGAACAGCCGATCTCCGATCTGCCGACGACCGTGGTCGCCTCGTCCCAGACCGCCGGTCGCGGACGCTTCGACCGCCAATGGATTTCGCCCCCGTCAGGGGGACTCTATCTCACGGTGCGCATTCCTTGGACTCGTCCGGTCCGAGAGGCCCCTCTCGTTTCGATTGGCGCCGCCCTGGCGCTGGCGCGGCTGGCCACCCAACTGGGGTGTACCGACATCGTTTTGAAATGGCCCAACGATCTGCTCTTGGGTGGGCGGAAAGTTGCCGGGATCCTCGCGGAGATGTGCCATTCCGATTTGGTCAGTCACCTATTGGTCGGAGTCGGGATCAATCTCTCGATCCCCATGGAATCCCTTCTGAAGGTTGGCCAACCGGCCGTATCCCTTTCTGAGGCCTGCGGGAAGGAGTTTGATCCAAGTCAAATTCTGTCGCGCTTTCTTTCGATCTGGTCCGAAATCGACAAGACTTTGGAGCGAAAAGGATTTGCGCCGCTGGCCCGGGAGTTCCGCAGCCGAAGCGACCTTTTCGGTAGGCAGTTCATCCTCTCGTCGGGAGTGGAACGCGAGGTCGTGGAAGTTCGGGACATTCGCGACGATGGAGCCCTGGAAGTGCAGAGACTGTCTTCCGAGGAGATCGATTTCGCGTTCGCCGGAGAGTTGCTCTCCCTGGGATCAACATGAAAAACACGCGCTTCTGGATCGGGTTGGCGATTCTTGCGGCTCACCCGCTGTTCGCCTTGCCTTCCGACGCCCTTTTGGACAGCCTCTCGGTGGCTTCGGCGGAACAGGAAAGGTCGGGGCATTTGACCGAGCGCGACCAAACCGAATCGGTTTTGGAAATGCTCGCTCGCCAAAGAATCATTTCCGATTCGGCCCCCCAGCATGCACGCAAGTTGATGGCTCTCCTCGATCAATTTCGATCCCAACGTTCGCTCCAGGAATCCAAGGAACAATCGAGCCTTCCGAAACCAGTGCCGGAAGTCAACAAGATGTTGGAAAGCCAACTCGATTCCGAACCGGACTCTTCGCTCCCGGTTGTCCAAAAGCCGATCGAAACGATGTCCTCCCCACCCCGCGACAAAATGGGGACAACGATTTGCTCCTCGGGACCGATCAAAATCGCTTGGCTTCCCGCCGTACCAAAGTCCCTGGCCAGCCAAGGCGGAGATTCCGCCTTCCCCTACAAGATCCGTATCGAGGCACCCTGCGGATTGTCGCGGATCGATTTGTACCTCGACGAATTGAAACACCACAGTTTTCCCGTTCCTTCGGGAAAGATGGGAACCTTCGAATTTTCGGATCAGATCGCGCTTGCCAATGGAATCCACCGCCTGGAAATCGTGGCCTGCGACAGCACCGGAATTTGTACGCGCAGCCTTCCAATGGAATCGCGCCCGACAGATCCTGTCCCCCCCTGGATTCCCCGCGCCGTTGGGGCCTTGGTGGGTCTATGCGTGCTCCTCGGGATCGCTTTGAGCCTACGGAAATTTTCCCAGCCCCACTCGCCGAACCACCTCCAAAACGCAGTTCCGCTTCCCGAATCCACGGGGATTTCGGCGACCATTCGTCATCGCGTTCAAATGGTCGCCAAGGAAATCGGCCCGTCTTTTCCAGCGATCTCGTTGCGCCTTCCCGCCTCTCCTCCGGCACTTTCCATCGACCCGGATTCCCTAGGCGATGTGTTCGGGACCATCCTGCTTCTGCATGCCCGAAGAACGAACAAAAGCGGACAAATTTTGGTCGCCATGGGCCAAGGTCCCCTGAGCGTCGAGGTCGTGATCGAAGACACTGCCGCTTCTCCCGACGAGGCAAGCAGTCCGCTTTTGCTGGATGCCAACAAAGCGCGACTCTAGGAGAGAATGGAACTGGATCAGGAACTCCAGATGGCTCGCAAGGTGATCTTGGCGTGCAACGGATCCATTTCCATGGAGGCGCGCATCGATGGTGGACTCCGCACCCGTGTCCGGTTGAGGCTAGCCCCACAAAAAGAAA
>CAIKAA010000435.1 GCA_903825275.1 uncultured Fibrobacterota bacterium
GTGGTCATGTTGATGACATCCATGCCCCACAAGCGGAACAGGTGCGACTCGGCCCGGGTAGAAAAACGCGGGCCCTCAATGGTCACCACGGTGGCGGGGGAATGTGAATGGATTCCCAGCGCATTGGCAGATTCTTGAAGAATTTTGGTGAGGTTTAAATCGAAGGGATCGGCAAGGGAAGTATGGATAGGATGGTGGGGTTGAAAGGATTCGTGAATGGTAGCTTTGCGATTTTTGGTAAAGTCCACAAATTGGGTTGGAAATACCAGGTCGCCGGGCCTGATTTCTTCGCGAAGTGAGCCCATCGCGCTGGTGGCAAGGATGGTCCGAATCCCCAAATCCGAAAGCGCTTGAAGATTGGCTCGGTAATTCACGTTTGATGGGGGAATCGTGTGGTCAAATCCGTGCCGATTCAATAGTACCACTTGAATCCCGGCAATGGTTCCGAAACCGACAGGGCTAGAGCAGTTTCCCCAACAATTAGAGAGGATTTGCTCTGTCTTTTTCTGGAAGATCTCTGGCCGGTAGAGTCCACTTCCACCAATGATTCCAATCGGCTGCATTTACAAGATCCTTTTGTATGGGAAATTGAGGAGGAGCGTAGCAAAATGCGGTTTCGAAAAGGGTACGGAGCATAAACTTAGAAAAGAAAATAGACACATTTTCATCAGTTGACTACAATAATGCTCATGCCCTACCCGTTCTTCCATGTCTATAAAATTATCCGCGCGATCTTCCTCGCGTCCGGCGTAATTGCCGCTTCCCCCACAAATTTTTGCCGCACCGCTTGGACTTTGGCCTCCATGGATTCCGTTTCGGTGGCGTCCGGGGCCTTTGTTACGGGCAATTCCTGGGTCGGAACGGTGAGCTATGGAACCGGCTTCAACCCACCCCAAAAAACCAATTCTGGATCGTGGAATCGATGCGAGGACTTTCCGGTTTTGACGGGGGCAACTGCAGTGAATGTGGCCGCGGGCGCTTCCCAAAGCCTGGGGCGCGGCGGCTACTGATCTGTTACGGTGGGAAATGGTGGCTTGCTCACTTTGACCGGATCTCGGTACTCCTTTGCCTCGCTGACCCTGGGGGCGGGGGCGAGTTTGGTGTTTGCGTCCGATTCGGGGGTGATTTTGGAAGTCCGTGGTGCTTATGCACTTCAGGGGAACGTCAACTGGTCGCTTTCAAAAATTTCACCCAACCGACTTTTGATCTCGCTGCCC
Source organism: uncultured Fibrobacterota bacterium (assembly GCA_903825275.1). Classification (GTDB taxonomy): domain Bacteria; phylum Fibrobacterota; class Fibrobacteria; order UBA5070; family UBA5070; genus UBA5070. The sequence continues at coordinate 1,218 of CAIKAA010000435.1, forward strand.
ACGGCGACCAGCTTTGGGTTTACGGGTGGCCAGCAGGCCAAGGGGACGTTTTACGCTCCCAATGCCGTGGTCAATCTTGCCAGCGGTTCCGGTCTGACAGGTGCCATTTGGGCCAAAACGATCAAGATCGCTTCGGGCGCCTTGGTGACGGGTAACCCCTGGGTATCGCGGGTCAAGATCACTTCTCCCCCGCAGGATTCGGTGATTCACGCCGCCTCGACCCACGTGGGATGGGTGGCGGATAGCACGACCCAAATTCTGGATTCAAGCGAAGCTTGGCCGAGCAATGGGGCCTACTGGATTGCCCGCTGCGCCTGGGGAACTTGTGATTCGGTCCGGGTGTCGCGCAACTTGGTGTTGCCGGTAAAAATCACGAGTCCGGCCAATGGTGCCTACACAAACAAGCCCAAACTTCTGGTCACTTGGACGGTTGGAGGAGTGGCCCAACCGAACGACACGACCGTTTTGGTCGAAGGAGCCAACAAGGTCAAACGGTGCGCCAACTCGGTCTGTGATTCGATCACGGTAAAACTCGACACCAAGGCTCCCGTGGTGAAAATCACCTCCCCTGTGACCAATTCCTGGAGCAAGACGGCAAGGATTGCGGTTAGTTACACGGTGGATGGCGTGGCAAAGAAGGACACGGCCACGCTCGTGGAAGGAGTCAACACGATCAAACGCAGTTTGACAGATTCTGCCGGAAACGTGGGCAACGCGAGCATTGTGGTGAAACTCGACACCAAGGCTCCGATAGTTGCAATCACTTCGCCATTGACCAACTCCTGGAGCAAGGTTGCGAAGATTGGGGTGACCTACACGGTAGATGGCTTTGCAAAGACGGACTCAGTCACGTTGGTGGAGGGTACGAACACGATCACGCGCACCTCGACGGACTCTGCGGGCAATGTGGGCAATGCAAGCATTGTGGTAAAGCTGGATACCAAGGCTCCGGTGGTTGCAATCACCTCGCCCTTGACCAACTCCTGGAGCAAGGTCGCCAAGGTCGCGGTGACCTACACGGTTGATGGAATTGCGAAGACCGACTCTGCTGCTTTGGTGGAAGGCGCGAACACGATCACGCGCACCTCGACAGATTCTGCGGGCAACGTGGGCAGCGCGAGCGTTGTGGTGAAGCTGGACACCAAGGCTCCGATGGTGGCGATTACCTCGCCATTGACCAACTCCTGGAGCAAGGTTCCGAAGATTGCGGTCGCCTACACGGTGGATGGCGTGTCGAA
>CAIKAA010000436.1 GCA_903825275.1 uncultured Fibrobacterota bacterium
GCAGAAAAATTTCGGCGAACAACAGCGCGATGGACAAGATTTGCAGGGCGACCGCCCATAGGAGCGAGTTCATGTGGGATCTTCCGTTGCGGCTTCGACCAGCCAATCGCTGGCACGGCGTTCCAGCAAGCGCACCTTCGAGCCTGTTGGGAGCATGGCCCCGTTGGAAATCGCCTGATATTCCTCCCCATCCACCTCGATCTTGCCCACGGGGCGCAAGGGCGACACCACCACCGCGATCCGTCCGACCAGCGCCGAGGATTCCACGCGAAGGGCCGTGTTGGGGATGTCGGCCAAAGTCGCCTGCAAGTAAGGGCCTTCTCGGAAGGGGAGTTTGGGAAGGATCCACCGAAGGAAAGACATGCTGACGACCCCGGCGGCCAAGGCGGCGAGTGCAACGGTGATCAGGCTGGACTTCATGCGCGCGGCTTGCCAGGGAAGGTTCGGATCGGGAAGCGAAAAGCCTTGGAGGGACAGTACCAAAGCCGCCAATAGACAGATCAAACCAGCGGCGGCCAAAACCACGGTGCCGGGGGCCAAAAGGACCTCGATGGCGATCAGCAAGACCCCGATCGCGGCCAGGAACAAGGCGGTGTACGAGGCCATCCCGAGCATGAATTGGGATCCCAGCGCGAGCCCCAACAGCAAAATTCCGGCGACCCCAAAAAAGCCGAATCCAGGAGTTTTGTACTCCATGTAGATCGCCGCCAAACCCAGGACGAACAGGATCGGGACGAATTTGGAAACCCAGCGCACGAAGGCCTCGCTCCAAGACTCATCCACCGTCTCGGTTTGGCTCCAACCCTTGGCGCGTTCCAAGTCTTGGGCATCGGCATAAGTCCCCGCCGAAAAACCCCATTTGGTCGCTTCCTGATCGTCGAGTGTCAAAAGTTGTCCATCTTCGACCACCGTGGTCATGTTGTGAAAGCGGGCTTTGCCGGTGTCGCCCAAATCTTCCCAATTGCGGGCCGTGAACCAATTCATCGCCCCGGTGCTGTCTTTGGCCGACACCACACCCATGTCCTTGGTCACCATCTTTTCGGCCAACAAGACCGGAATGTTGGCGCGTCGGGCCAGGGCCCGAAAGCGCGCCCGCAGCGGGCTCTCGATCTTCTCGCCCAAAAATTGGGGTCCGGAATTGGTCTGGATGATGGGCGCACAGTCCCCGATGGTCGCCCCCGGAGCCATGTAGACGCGATGGGTGGAAAGGGCGATCAAGGCCCCTGCGGAAATGGCTTTTTTGGCCACAAAGGCCGCCGTGGAGCAGGGCTTGATGGCGGTGATGGCGTCCGAGATTTCAAAAGCAGCGTCCAACCGACCACCCCAAGTATCGACATCGAACAAAATCAGGTCGGGGGTTTTGGGGCCCGACAGGGCTTGTTGGATCGCCCGCTTCACAAAGAATTCCAACCCTTCGTCCACTTCCCCATGAATGGGAATCACGACCGTATGGGTCAAAGCTTTGGCGGCAACCGATTTAGAGACTCCCGAATCCGCGTTGGGTTTGGAAGAGTCCAGGCCCAACTTGGGCAGGCTGTCGGACCGGCTGGGGGTGTGAAGCTCTCCCGCATTGGGAGATGGCTGGGTTGCGGTCGCGTGAATCCCACCCGCATTGGGGGAAGGCTGGGGTGCCGTCCCATGCCGCTCTCCCTCCCTAGTAGGGAGGGCAGGGGAGGGTTGGGTTGCGGTCGCGTGAAGCTCTCCCGCATTGGGAGCAGGCTGGGGTGCCGTCCCATGCAGCTCTCCCTCCCTAGTAGGGAGGGAAGGGGAGGGTTGGGATGCTGTCGTGTGCAGCTCTCCCGCGTTGGAGGAGGGTTGGGTTGCCGTCCCAGAAAGATTCAATTGAGCCAAAAGCAGGATGGAAAGGAGCATTTGCTGGGAAGATAGACCAATCTTGCGTAGTCGGCTTGGGTGCGGACGGCTACTTTGAGGCCCAAGCATGCACACAGACGTATTGGTGATCGGTGGCGGTCACGCAGGAATCGAGGCGGCGGCGGCATCCTCGCGATTGGGAAGGTCCACCGTGCTGGTCACCCAAACGATTGCCGCGATCGGTCGCATGAGCTGCAATCCCGCGATTGGCGGGGTGGCCAAGGGACAACTTGTCCGCGAGATCGATGCTTTGGGCGGGATGATGGGCCGGGCCGCCGACGTGTGCGGCATCCATTTTCGGATGCTGAACTCGAGTCGCGGGGCCGCCGTTTGGGGGCCGCGGGCCCAGCAAGACATGGACGCTTATTCAGTCTGGATGCGCACGGAGCTGGAAAAGACCTCCATCGAGCTGGTGGAAGCCGAGGTCATTTCCCTGGAAAAGATTGGCAACCATTTTTTTGTCGGTTTGCACACGGGACAAAAATTGACGGCCGCCAAGGTGGTGGTCACGACCGGCACCTTTGCGCGAGGCAAGCTGTTTCGAGGGGAGGAAGTATGGGAGGGTGGGCGAGTGGGAGAGGCTCCTGCGACGGTCATTTCCGACGCCTTGGAAGGATTTGGGCTAAACCTTCGTAGGCTCAAGACCGGGACTCCGGCGCGCTTGAGCAAGGCCTCGATCGATTGGTCGCTTTGCGAAGAACAGCCAGGGGACACGGAGCCGTGGCCTTTTTCCTCCCTCACGAAAACGGTGCAAAACCGCATTTCCTGCCACATTGTCCGCACCAGCGAAGAAACTCATGCCCGGTTGCGCGAGGGATTTGCCCGAAGTCCTCTGTTTTCTGGTGTCATCAAAGGAACCGGTCCGCGCTATTGCCCATCCATCGAAGACAAGGTTTCGCGGTTCGCCGACCGGGACAGCCACCAATTGTTCCTGGAGCCCGAAGGGTTGGGAAACGACCGGGTGTACGTGAATGGCTTTTCCAGCTCGTTGCCTTCCGAAGTGCAGGACGCCGCCTTGCGCACGATTCCGGCCTTGGCGCGCTGCGAGGTGATTCGCTATGGATATGCGGTGGAATACGACGCGATCGAGGGCACCGCGCTGCACCCGACCCTGGAGGTGCGAAACGTACCAGGTCTGTATTTGGCTGGCCAGACATGTGGAACCAGTGGCTACGAAGAAGCTGCCGCCCAAGGTTTGGTGGCGGGCGCCAATGCCGCATTGGCGGTGTCGGGCAAAGGGCCGTTCCTGCTGGATCGAGCCTCCAGCTACCTGGGCGTGTTGGTCGACGACCTGACCAGTTTGCCGCTCACCGAGCCGTATCGGTTGTTCACCAGTCGAGCCGAACATCGCTTGCACCTGCGCCACGACAATGCCGAAGATCGCCTGACGCCGCTGGGGCGGAAATGGGGATTGGTCGACGATCCACGCTGGGAAGGCCATTGCGCGCGGTCGGACTACAAAAAGCGCCTGAAAAATACGTTGGCCCAAACCCGTGCCGAGCCCGAGCGGTTGGAAACCTTCCTCAAGATTCGCGGCGAGTCGGTCCCAGAAACTCCCGTTCGGTTTTTGGAATTGGCACGACGTCCTGGGGTGAACCTATCCGACTTGGTGGGGGAGTTTGCTCTCGCGCCCGAAGGCGTCGATCGATTGGGAACCTTGGCTTTGGAAAGCGACATTCGGTATGAAGGATTCTTCTTGCGGGAAGCGCGCGAGATTGAGCGGGTGAAGCGGATGTCCGGACATGCCCTTCCCATGGACCTGGATTGGTTGACCGTGGAAGGCCTGTCCGTAGAAGCCCGCCAAGCGCTTCACCACCATCGTCCGTTGACGGTGGGGCAAGCGGCGCGGTTGTCGGGAGTGCGGTCGGCGGATGTGTCTGTTTTACTCTTGCATATTCATTAAATAAATGGGTTGATTAATCGATCTTGTTGGTTGCGAACCGCTCCGAATTCTGTTGGAGTGGCGTTCTTCCGTGGCCTTTTTCTAGATCGACGATCCGTGAAGAATGATTTTCTTGAGAATGTTTCCAAAACTCACCCAAACCAGTAGCCACTTTGGTGGCTTTTAGGTAAAATCTAAGGGGAAGACAAGAGGTGTTTTTTGGATCATTCCAGCAAGAAATTGCGAGGTGTGGTCGGTTCAGAGGCCCTCGAGTCGAGCTTGGTGTACTCAAGGTCAGTACGAATTCGTTGTGGCCCTACAACTAGGGTCTTTATGGCGCGGACGGTGTGGAATATCCTATAGTGTACTTCGAGCGTGGGATCGCCCACAACCCTTCTTACAGGAGCCTGTCTCCATGCCCAATGCATTCTCACGAAAATCGATGAATTCCGCTCGGCTTGGAGGGGTGTGTCTTGCGTTCATCCTGGGACTTCCGTCTCTCGCCCAAAGTTTGGGAGTGGAGTGGTTTGGTGTCGACTCCCAGTTGGTCAATTATTCGGGCTATGCCTCGGACTACATCCACATCACCAACAACAATGGCGTCACTTCTCCAGAGGGTTTGTTTGGCACCGGAAAAACAGCCCAACTCGATGGTGAAGTTTGGTTTTTCAATGGACTTCGCGCCAAACAGGTGTTCGCAACCCAGAGACAATATTTATGGGGTGGGACTTCTGGGATCAACTTGGTCACCCTTCAGGATGCCCATTTCACCCAGGTCCAGTCCGTAACCACCGGAAATGATCCGACACCTACAAAATCGTTCACGGGAATCGGTTCGTTCGGAAATGGCTACGTCTGGGGGACGGTTTATTGGCCTGGCAACTGGAACCCCCTGCCTGCACCCCTCAATTCCTACCCCTCCCCTCAAGGAGGTGTTTTGGAATTGCCCAACACCAAGCTTCCTGGTTATGGGATTCCCGGATCGGCGCTCCCAACCGGTGCCCAACACAACATCGACCTGAACAATGGTGCCTTTCTGGATGGCAATTCCCTTTTTCGTTGCATGACGGCTTTCAATAGCGCCGACCTTTGCAATGGTGACACCCTCCGGGCCAACGACCTTAGCGGAAATCCCAACAATTGGGGAAACATCACCGGAAAAAACAACGGACATGTCTTGTTGGGGGAAGGGGTGTATTTCTTCCAGAACGTGCTTGGTGACCAAACCAAGATCGTGGCTGCCCAACCCAACCACAAACGGACCGTCATCAACCTCGCCGGCTCCTTCAATCCTTCGACCACGGGAGAAGTGTTTCTAGGCCCGGCAAGTGCCTACAACTTTACGACAAACCGGGGTTTTCGCCAGGTTTGCGACTTGGTGCAAACGACAACCTGTTCCTATGGCGGAACGGTCATGCTCGTCGCCCAGGGAAATGTTTTGCTTCCCCGAGACTCACCCATTTGGGCGACAGTTTCTGTCCCCAATGGGCACGCCTTGATGGATCAACAATTCAGCCTCTATGGGCAGGTCTTCGCCGACACCCTGTTGGGCGTGCAGGGTTGGCAGTTCACCAATGGCAAATACATCCCCTTCAACCCTCAAGATCCTGTCGTTAGCGTGACTTCCATGAACGCGTTCTCCGTCTGGGAAGGAACGGATCCGGCTTGCATCGACGTCCTTGGTCCATGCCGCGACACGACGATCACCATCAGCATGGACCACCAAAGTCCCTTTCCCGTATCCATCGACTATGACATCCTCGCTTACCCCAATGGAGGCGTGCCCAATCCCGCTACGGAAAATGTCGATTTTCTGAAGGTTTTGACAGGGACCGTCACCATCCCTGTCCGGTCCCTCACCACCTCCTTCACCCTGCGGATTTTTGACGACAATATTTTTGAAGGCCCCGAGCGCTTTCAGATCGTCTTGAAAAATCTTTCCGGTGCCGCTTTTGCGGGTGCCGATGGCAAACCCGACAGCACGATCAAGTCCCTATCGACCGATGTGACCATTTTGGACAACGATGCGCCCCCGACATTGTTTTTCGAAAATTCCCGCGAGACGGTCACAGAAGGCTCGACGGTGAATCTGGTCGCACGCTTGACCTCGCCAGTCGGACAAGATTTGACGGTCACCTATGCCGCAGCTCCCGGCGGGGCGCCTGTCGCCGCGCCGTCCCGCTATGGATTGCCCAATCCCAAAACCCTCTTCTTTCCTGCGGGCACCGACAATGCGTCAATCACTTTCACGGCCATTGCCGACGGCATCTACGAGCCGACGACCTTTGCGGCGGTTAAGCTCACCACATCATCCATTCCAAACATCCTGATCGATCCGGCCCGCGCCGTGGACACGGTCGCCATTCTATCGCCCGACCCCCTTCCCGTGATCACCATCAATGACACCACTGTCTCCGAAGGGCAAAAAGCAGCATTGCGGGTTGCTCTTGCGGGTGTGGCGAGAAGCGGAGACAGCGCCTGCTTCAATTGGGCAACCCAAAGCTCCGGTGCCGGAGTCCTCGCGATCGCCGGCAAGGATTACACTTCGGCCAATGGTCATGCTTGCATTGCAGCGGGGGTGAATTCCGTCACCTTGCCAATGGTTTCGACCTTGCTAGATACCATCTACGAGCCGACCGAAGTGTTCCAGATCAAACTCACTCCAACCTATGGAGTGGCGAGCGCCAATCGGTTGGGAACCATCTCGATCCTGAATACCAATCCCAAGCCCACAATCCGCATTACCGACGTGACGGCCCAGCGCCCCACCTCGGGGACCACCCTCTTCAGCTTCCAAGTGCGGCTGCTGAATCCGACCAAGGGGACTTCCACCGTCTCTGGGGTGAACACGGTCGTGAACTGGAAAACCGTCGCGGGCAATGCCATCCCGAACGTCGATTATTTGGACGCGAATGGCACTCTGACTTTCCGGGCTTTGACCGATTCTGTCTTGACGGTTTCTGTCACTGTTTTAGGCTCCGCCCAATACACCTCCACACCCTTGACGTTCAATGTCAACCTGACCACCGATGCCAATGTGGATACGGTGAACGTGAACAAAAAGACCTTCGGAGTGGGCACCATCCTGTCCGCGGTCGGTGCGCCTCGGGTTGTCTTGGTGGGCGATACCGTCCTCGAAGGTTCGGCTGGGACGACCACCTACCTGCATTTCACGGCAAGCCTAGTCGATAACGCAGGGAACCCGACCAGCAGTCGGGATCCGGTGGCCTTTGTCTGGCATACCCTAGACGGCACGGCCCATTCTGTTGGGTCCATCATCGACTACACTGCCCTAGCCAACCGAGTGGTGAACATTTCTGCTGGGGCTTCCTCGGCGATCGATAGCGTTCCGGTGTTGGGGAATGATTTGTTCCAAGACAGCGTCCGGATTCTCTACGCCGTGATCGATCACGGCGACCCGGCGGCGACGGGATATGACTTGGGCAACAGCACCAACAGCGCACCCGGTGGCATCCGCGACGACGATGTCGCGCCCGTCATCCAGTCCATCACCGCGCCGTCCTTGTTGGAAGGGAATTTTGGCCTGACCGATTTCCCCTTTGTGATCCATCTCGATCGCCCTTCCGGACTGCCGTTCAACTTCAGCTGGAAAACCCTCGCGACCGGCACGGCCACGCCCGGATCCGATTTCCAAACCGTACCGGCAACTTTGGGCACCATCCCGGCTGGGGCCATGACGGCTACCCTTCATGTGAAAGTGATCGGGGACCTGAACATGGAGCCCGACGAGACCTTGCCGATCCAAGTGACCCCGACCAAGGGAGCGAACTCCTACGCACCGATGATCTCGACCGGCACGATCCGCAACGACGACTTCAATGTGCTGGTCCAACTGAAGGCCGATTCGGCCGTTCACGAAGGCAATTCGCTTACCCGTCCCCTGACCTTTACGGTCACCTTGCTGGACCAGGCCACTGGCAATCCCAGCACGGCGGCGAATGCTCCCAGCGTTCCCATCTATTTCCGGTGGATGACGAAGGATGGCTCGGCCACCGTGGCCGACAACGATTATGTCGGCGTGGCCACGCAC
>CAIKAA010000437.1 GCA_903825275.1 uncultured Fibrobacterota bacterium
CCCAACACATGCGACTGCGAATGCGGCACATGGATGATCGATTCCGGGACCTGGACGATCTCCTGCACCTCTTCGATCGCGATGGCATATTCCTGGTCGGCCACCTCGAAACTCACCAGTTGGCGTTCGTCACTGGCTTGGTCCTCCTCTTCCGATTCGGAAAAGGATTCTGTCGCGATCCCGCTTGTCTCGACCTTGCGGACCACCGAAGCCAATTGGGCGAATTCTCGCTGGATCAGCTTGGCGAAATCAATCACCATGACCATGGCGAATCCGCCCAAATCGCGCACCAGGCCAGCCAGCACCTCGCTATCCACCGTGCGGGAGATGGCGTCGGTGGTTTCGATTCGGTGGACTTCCACGCCCACCACACTGGCCACCCGATCGACCACGAACCCCAGCGGCTGGCCAAAATCGATCACCACGGCCCGGGTGGAATCATTGTGGTCTTGTTCCTGAAATCCGAACATCCGTCGCAGTGATACGATGGGCAAAATTCGTCCGCGCAAGTTGGCAAGCCCGTTCAGGGCAGGGGGAGCCAACGGGACCCTCACGGTTTCGGGGAGCCGGATGATTTCCTGGACCGGGGCGAGATCGACGGCGAACACTTCCTCGCCTACTTGGAAGATCACAAACTGACGGGTTTCCGCAGAACCAATTTCCAAGGACTCCTTCGATGGATCGACTTCCTCTATTCTTTCTAAAAGCGTTTCGGTTGCCATGATGTGTTCCGTCCTGCGCTTAGACGGCGCTTTGGAGTTCGTCGGCAAGCGAAGCGATCTCCTCGATGGCGCGAGCCAATTCGTCGACCCCTTGGGCCTGCTGTTTGGCGGCAGTTGCAGATTCTGTCGCCGCCTTGTCGGCCTCTTGAGCGGCGGCAGAAATCTGATCGATTCCCTTCTTCACTTGCGAGGTCGCTGCCACGATTTCCGTGGATGCGGCCAAGATCTCCTGCGAAGCTTTTTCGATGACCCGGATGTCCTCTTCAAGGGCCACTAGGTTCGCCGTGGTTGACTTGGCCTTTTCGATCTCCGCAATCGAGACGGCAGCGATTTCCACCAGGTCGCGGCCCACCGCTCCAATTTGGTCTTGCACGGCCTTCACCAGGTCTTTGATTCGATCGGCATTTTCCGAAGAATCGTGGGCCAGGTTGCGGATGTCGGTCGAGACGACCACAAACCCTTTTCCAAACTCACCGGCCCGGGCGGCTTCCACCGCACCATTGACGGCCAACATGTTGGTTTGGATTGAGACGGTGGTGATGGCATCCACGATCTTGTCGATGCGCCGCGACACCAGTTCCAAATCCTTCACTTGCTTGATGCTGGAGCGGGTGGCTTCGGTGGAGATCGTGATTCCGCCGATGAGCGAATCGACCGAGGCTTTGTTGTTTCCAAGCAACTGACGGATGGCCGCGAGCTTTTCTGTACCTGCCTTGGCGCGGGCTTGGGCGATTTCCACTCCCTTGTCAATTTGTGTCACCGCCGCGACCGACTCTTCGGCGCCTGCCGATTGGATTTCGGCGCCTTTGCGAATCTGGTCGATGGCGGCCATGATTTGGGTGGCGGACCGGGATATTTCCTGGACCGCGGACGAAAGTTCTTCCGCCGTGGAAGCCACTTCCTCGGCGCTTTTCGCCACGTTGGTCGAGTTTTTCAAATCTTCTGCCAATTCCGACAGGGCTTGGGCGGCCTTTTCGCTCTGGGCCAATGCCGTGGTTTGTTCAGCGACCGTCTTAGCCGACTCCTCAGCGGCCGAGGATTGTTCTTCTGCGGCGGCGGCGATGTCTTGGGCTCCTTTCAGAGCCTGTTGAGCGGCCGTGTTCGATTGGACGGCGCCTGCGGCGATCTCCTGGATGCCCTTGACGACCTCGATGTTGTCCAAACGGATCTGCTCCAATTGCACGGTGATTTTCTTGCCGTTCTCCACTTCAGCTTGGACCGTCTTGGCCGAGGAGTTGATCCCATCGGCGATATTTTTCACTTCTTGTTGGATCTGACCCACCAGCTCTTGGATCTGGCGGGTGCTTTTTTCCGACGTTTCGGCCAGTGTGCGGACCTCGTCTGCGACCACCGCAAAACCTTTGCCGTGTTTGCCGGCGCGAGCGGCTTCGATCGCGGCGTTCAACGCCAGCAAATTGGTCTGGTCGGCGATGCGGCCCACGGCCTGGACAATGTTCCCGATGTTGGAGGCTTGTTGTTCCAGTTCGGCCACCATCTGCACCGAGGTGACTTGACGTTGGGCGGCCACGCCCACGTTGTGGATCAAACTGATCACTTCGGCGCTGGTCTTGGCGAGCAGCCCTTGGGTGGCGTCACTCTTGAGTTGGCTGGCGTTGGCATTGTCCAGCTGACGGGTGATGTTGGTGGACACCAGCTTGAAAGCCGATAGCGATTCCTGGGCGGCGCTGGAGGCCTCTTCGGCACCGGTTGCAATCATTTCCGCAGCGCGTTTCAATTGTTCCGCCGCCGACGAGGCTTCGTTGATCCCCGTGGCAAGTTCGGAGGTGGCGGCGGCGATTCGCTCGGCGGCTTGCTGCTGCTTGGCGAGAGTACGCGCCTTCTTGCGCTGGGCCTCGGCGTCGCGAGACGTTGTGGCGTTGTTCTTCACCTCGGTCCCAGTGGGGACCGATTCGACGGTTTTTTTCAGAAGTGCCACTGGAGGAGTCCTTGTGATGGATTTTTGCAGCAAACGAAATGACTGACTCGAGGATCCTACCAAAGGTCAGAACTTGATTGCAAGATCTTATTTTTCCGATACAAGACAGAATATGACAGGAGAC
>CAIKAA010000438.1 GCA_903825275.1 uncultured Fibrobacterota bacterium
AAATTGGCCGAAAAGGCCGTGGCGAGGTCGGCGACCAGGGTATCGCCCGGTGGTAACCTGGCGGGCAAGGAGAGCATCTCCTCGGCGGCCAATTTTCCGGATTTCGCCCAGTCTCTCAAGGTTGCTCGCGCTTGTTGGGAAGCTTGGCGATCCGTTCCCAAAATGATTTCGGACAAAATTTGGCAGCCGCGATGCTGGTCGCCCAAACTCATGGCGCTCCAGGCTTCGATCAGGCGCGACCGGAATGCCAGCGTGGAACCGGGAAAATCCATCTCGAAGGATTCGGCTTGGACCAGGGCATCTTGAGCTCTACCCGAGCGCAGGGTCTGTTCGGCTCGCAGAAACGCCGAGGCTTCGGAACTGTCGGCCAGTTGCGCCAAAGCCTCGTTGGCAGGCAGGTTGCGGAGTTCTGCGATCGAGGTCGGGGCCGTGGCCAAAGTGAACGCGATGGAAAGGATCGAAATCAAGAATTGACCGCCCGCTCGTAGGCCTCGGCGAATTGCGCCCCGGAAGCAAACCTGTCTTCGGCCTTCACCGCAAAGGCCTTGTGGATCACCTGCTCCAAGTTCGTGGAAAGATCAGGGCGGTGGACCGAAAGGCGGGTGCAATTGCCTTTCAAGATGGCGCCGCAAAGAGCCGTCAAGCCTTCGCCGTGGAAAGGCATCCTTTGTGACAGAATTTGGTAGACCACGATTCCGAACGCGTAGAGGTCCGAAGAAGCGCCCACCCGCGACCCCTGGAGTTGTTCGGGAGACATGTAGTTGGGCGTCCCCACCGTGGTTCCGGCCTGCGTGAGGGTGACGTCGGGGGTGCGGGCGACGCCGAAATCCATCAGTTTGATGGTTCCCGATTGGCGGACGATCATGAAATTCGAGGGCTTGACATCGCGGTGGACCACTTGGGAGGAGTGGGCGGTATCCAAAGCCTCACCGATTTGTTTGACCCAGGGAACGATGGCCTTGGGCCGCACTCCGGTGTGTTCCTTGATCCACTGCGAAAGAGTGATGCCTTCCACATACTCCAACACCAAGTAGAGAAGATCGTCAGCTTGTCCGAAATCGAACACGGTGTTGATGTTCGGGTGGTGAAGGGATCCTGCGATCCTGGCTTCGCGGAGGAATCGTTGCTCGGTCGTTTGGCCTTTGGAGCGATCGGCGCGCAGGATCTTGATGGCCACTCGCCGGTCCATCACGGAATCATGGGCCGCGTAGACCTTGCACATGCCCCCGGTGCCGATGTTTTTCAAATCGACGTATCGACCCAGCCGGACCAATTCGCCATCGGGACCGCGATGCAAAAGATTTTCGGTGTTCGCGGAGACCACTTGAATTTCCATGGTCGAGGTGCTCGATGGCGTGGCGGGATGATCCGCAGACTTGGGGCGTGATGGACTGTTTGGCAAGGCCTCGCGGTGGGGGGAAGGACGACCCTCCTTGGGCCACAAGAAGGCGGCGAGGAAGGCTCCGCTCACGGGCAGCAAGATGGCCAGCGGTGTGAACCAAATGTCGAATCCAAAAACCAACCACCACCCGAAGAATCCAAGGCAAGTGAGGACAATCAAGGCCATCAGGGTCCAGCGGCGTTGGGCTTGGCGAAGCCCAAGTCCCACCAACGTGGCGGCCAGAAGCAGATAGATCCATCCGACATATTTTGTCCAGCCGGGTTCGCGAATCACCACCTGGTCCAGCATGTCCAACAGCATGGTGGCCGTGACTTCGGCGCGGGGAAGGCGGTTTCCGGCCAATGGAGCCGAATAGGGGATTTCCAGCGAGGGGACCAAACTGGAAGACGTGACCCCGATCACCACCACCCGGCCTTGGAACAAATCGCTTCCCGCTTGTTTGCCCAAAGCGGTGGCGGCATTGACAACCGGCACGCCTTGGCCGGGAGGTCCCAGCGGCCGCATCATCAGACAGCCTTTGGCGTCCAACGGAAACTGACCATGGGCTCCCTGCACCGAGCGCGAGGCGGGATACCACCAAGTTTCAGGGGTGCCATTGGGAGAAGAGGCCAGCATTGCGGCGAGCGCCAAAGACGGAACAAGGTGCTGGCCATCGTTCCAGACCAGGGGGATCGAAAGACCGCTTTGGTCTTCGAGCAGCGAATCGACGCCCACCATGATGCGGCTGTCGCACGGCACGCCCGCGGGAATGTCCTGGAGGGGTAGGCGGCTGAAGGGGGATTCTTGATCGGACGCGAAGGTGTGCCACAACCGACAGGTAAAGCTGTCAGGACCTTCGCGCAAACGCGAGGGCACCACCACCGGAATCCCGCCCGGCAGGGATTTCCAAAGCGAGGAGGTGGGGGAATGTTCGGGGTCGGAAAACATGGATTTGTCCAAAACAATCGTCCGCGCTCCTCCCGAGGCGACCGATTGGACCAAGGCGTCCAAACGCCAAGAGGGCCAGGGCCAGGGGCCTTGGGCGTCCTGGGCGGCATTGTCGATATTGACCAAAACCACCGGAGCGGCTCCCGCGCGGCTGGAGCGCATGGTTGGCCCAATCACCTGCAACACCGTGGAATATCCGAGTTCTGAGGAAATGAACCCGAAGGACAACAGAGTCAGCCCAAGGAAGGGTAGGGCAATTCCCAATACGATGGCCGAGATCTTTCGGATCATGTGCGTCCAAATCTAATGCGGAGTTTTGAGGTCACGGAATCAATTCCGGGCCAGTGTCTGAAAATGGCAACCGTCCCTGCGAGGGTGGTTGACAAACATATCCCCATCAAACCGAAACTCGGCAGGGAGTGTAGGTTCGCGATCCATCGTCCTGCCCAGCAGCTGGCGAGGCTGACGAGGGTCACTTCGAAGAACAAACCTCCAAGGCCAGCAAAGGCCCTTGAGCCTGAAGGACTTTTGAGCCAAGCCAGCGAAAAGACCAATGCTTGAATCAGCACCAGAAACACTAGGCCCGGGCCGATGCCCGCCTTTCCGAACATCTGGACGGATTCGGACCAGACTGGCCAAGAAACCAACACGCAAATCGTACCCAAGGCGGCACCCAGCCAAAACTTTCCGCGAGCGTACAAGGCACGGGCGAGCAAAATTTGCAGACACCAAGGAAACACACACCAAACCATCGTGGAAAGCGGCAAGGCGACCGCGGTGACCGCCACCTCGTCGAACTTTCCGCGACGGAAGGCGAGGCGAACCACCTCGTGGGCAAAAAAGGATGTGATGAACGTGACGGGGATCAAGATCGCCACAAGTTGTTTGAGGGAGGATTGAAGAAGTGATTGGAGTTTGACCCAATCTTGGCGACCGGCCAGTTCCACCATATAGGGATAGGAGGCGACTCCCGTGGCTTGTCCAAACAGCGCCACCAAAACCATGACGAGCCGAAAGGCATAGCTGGCCTCGGCGACCGATCCAGACCCCAAAAAACCCGCCAGTCGCCGCAGCAATAACTCGCTGGAAAACCCAAGGGTCAGTCCCAGCATGAGGGGAAACGATCTCCACAAGAATGCCTTCAGGTCGTCCAAGGTATCGGTCGGGCTGGACATTCGCACGCCGATCCGGCTCACACCCCATCCTTGCAAAACCAGATGGCCCAGGACCGCGCCTGCCAAAACGCCCCAGGCAAATCCTTCAGCCCCCATCCAAGGCGCCAAAAACCACCCCCCCGCGAGAATGCCGAGGTTGTAAACCAACGGGGCCAAAGCGGGATAGAGGAATTTTCGGTGGGCGTACTGGACCCCATTCCAAGCTCCAGCCAGCAAAAAACAGATTTGGGCAGGCAAAAGGATCCGCGTGAGATGGACGGCTTTTTCCATCGCCAACGTGCCCACCAAGCCCGGTTGTAAAAGTCGCAAGGCGGGCTCGGCCCCAATCCACAAAGCCAAGATCGCCAGACCCCCAGAGATGGCCAGAAACGAAACCACTGCGGTCAGGAATTTGGACGCTCGAATCTGTCCGCGATCGCGCAAGGCGTTCAGATAGAGGGGGACAAAGGACAGCGATAGAAATCCACCGGCCAGCAAGGTGTTCACCAGATCGGGGAGAATGAAGGCCGTCGAGTAGGCGTCGGCTTCGACTCCGGTTCCTAGCCTGGCGGCCAACAAGGCTTCACGCACCAACCCCAATCCACGGCTGGCCAGCGTAGACGCCATCAAGACCAAGGCGGCCTTGGTCATCCCTTTTTCCGTATTTCGATCCATAATGGTGGTGCACCAAATCTAGACATTGCTGTCGCCTTAGCACCGATCCAGTGTTGGGGTTTGGATGAAAGAATCGGACTCTCCGTTTGGCAGAGCCTTGGAGTCAAGCGGGTTCGGTTTCGACCGAGGTGGGCTGGCAAGCCGGGGGTGGACCAGACAAAAGGATCGAAACCAAGCTATTTTGTCACCCACGCGTCGGCAATCGACCGACCTCAGAATGCCCCCCTTGTGACTTGGGGATGAGGTTGATACCTTTCGCGGCTCGATTTTCATACAGAGGAAAAGGACAATCCTATGGCCACGATCTTCCGCCTGCAACGAGGCGGCCGCAAAAATCGAAGCTACTTCCGTATCATGGTTGCCGACTCGGCCCAGAAACGCGATGGACGCTTCCTAGAAGAAGTCGGCACGTACGACCCTTTGAAAGTGCCGGCAGCCATCACC
>CAIKAA010000439.1 GCA_903825275.1 uncultured Fibrobacterota bacterium
CTGTCAATGGGCGGTGCCTTTGTAGTGCCTTTGTAGGGATCGGGCATGCCCGATCCCTACAAAGGCTTCCGGTGGCCTATGTTTTACCCAGATCCCTTTTCCTTTTTCGAGGAGCTTATCATGGCTGATCCAACCAACCTCCTGACCTCCGCCAAGATCGCCGAACAATTGGGCGCCAGCCCTGCCAAGGTGAAGAAAGCCATCGACGCCCTGGGCATCGAACCCGCCGCCAAAAAAGGCATTTGCAATTACTACGACGCCGACGACGTAAAAAAGATCAAGGGTGCGTTGAAATAAATCCGCGCCCCCTCTTGTAGGGATCGGGCATGCCCGATCCCTACAAGAGGGGCTATGGCGCTTCGATGATCCAGTCGACCGGCTTGTTCGTCACCGGCAACGAATCGATTCCCAACGCGTGAATGACCTTCAGACGCTTGGTGATGTCGACAGAATCTGTCTTGATGGTGATGTTGACGAGAAGCCCGAGAAAGTTGGTTTCGGGGCGGACTTTGATTTTCCCCATGGAAGTGACGCTTCCCGGCTTGACCACCAAGGTGTCCGATTTGAAGGACACCGGATCGCGGTCGCCCAGAATCAATTTGGTGGCCGTGTAGGAACCGGCTGGCAATTGTTGCAAGACCACATCGGTGGCCAATCGCGCGGGTCGTCCCGTGGGAACGGGCCCTTTGAGCCGAGGATCCAAAACGATTCGAAACCGTTCCTGATCCGAAAGGCGCACCAAATCGATGTGGATCCCCACATTGAAACCGGTGTCGCACACATGCGCGAGAAGCCCATTGCTTTTCAGGTCAATTTCTGTTGTTGTCGATTCGTTGACCAAGGTTGCGGGGTTCGCGAGGTAGAGCCCTGCGAACGTGGTGGCGGAAAGCGCGAGAAGAAGGATGCGGAAGGGTTTCATGACAAAATGGAAGATACACGCGGAACACGGTTTTGGTCCTTAGGGATTTTGCCTGCTCCATCGCGTCTGGACCCGTCCCTAGCTTGATTCGCTAGCCCCAGGCCAAGACGACGGGGATGTGACACGGATCACGGCGTTCTCCATTCCTCCGAAACCCCTTCTTGCCAACCACTTTGGCAATCCCTAACATTGTTTCATTCCTAGTGGTTGGGCCTATCCGCCTGGAGGCACCATCGCTTTCGTTGTTCCGCCCTGATGGTGAGGTTCCCATGAAGTCTCAGCAGCGTCTCGCCCCCCTGCTTCTGCCGGTCTTGTTCCTGGCAGGAGCCTGCTGGAGCCGATCCGACAAAACACTCCTCTACCTGGCCGACCAATACTTGATGAGCAACACAGATTCCATCGGCTCAAATCCGGTGGTTTGGATTCCCGGCACCAGCAGTGTATGGGGTTATCACTTGGGAGGGGACGACACCTTGGTTCGTACCAATGCCTTCGCGCCCACCGTTCCTGTCCACCAAGCCGATTCGGCTTGGATCCCCTACCCGCGAGCCCTGGAGCGCTGGTGGTTCGCCCTTCCCCATTTCAACTCCGGTGATTTTCGCGAAGGGGAAGTGCGGTTCTACTTGCAGTACACCATGTTCATGCACCGATGGCAGGCTCCCCCAGGATCCATGCAGATCGACCAGCAATCGAACCAAGGCAACTCCACCTCGCCCCAACTGAACTCCCCGTTCACGTATGAGATTGACAATTGCATCGACACTCTGGTGGGGGATTCGGTTTGGATCCGGTTTGCCGCCTCGGATACCGACAAGGTCGGGGTGATCTCCAACAATCCTCCCGCCTCCGCGTTTCGCTGTTATGACCACAATCCCTTTTTCTCGAAAGTGGGCACCATCCATCTGCTCAATCCCTGGCCGAGCAAAACGGTTTGGGTTCAAGTGGGATCGGATTGGTTCCCCTTGTATCATGAGTTGGGAAAGCCGGGTTGGGTGAGCCGCTCGCTTTGGGCCGACCCCCGTCACCCCCAACCCTTCTCCGTTCGCTTTGCCAATGCCGATCCTCGCCTTTCCCCGTCAGCCGAAATTCTGGACGCCGGGGGTATGGGCGCCCAAGCCACTCAAACCAATTTCGATTTCACGGCTCTGGCCGCGAAAGAGGCTTGGGTCCTTCCCCCCATGAACGGTTTGCCACCCAGCTTCCGCACCAGCGCCCCCCCACCCAAGCGGACCCTGTTTGTGAAACGCCCCCCATGGAAAGACTCCGCGGTGAGTGTGGTGATCCCTGGTTTCACCGATGCCTTTGCAACCGCCCCGAGCTCGTATTGCGATTGGTTTCGAATGGTATTTTACGAGGGGGCCGTCCCGGCCAACATCGTGCTCCTAAATTCCCAAACCGACACCCTGTATGGCTTCAATGGCCTGGAGGTCATGCCCAACTCGATGAGCGGCTATAGCCATTGGATTTCTCTGGCTTCGGTTCCCGATGGATCGGACGCCTTGTGGTTGAACAACCCGGGGTTGCCTATTGTCACCACAGTCAAACCCAATCTTCAGATTTGCGACGTGAAGTACCTGGAGGTGACGGCCTTCGATTACGAGTTGCCTGGACCCTACTTCCCCTTCTCCGAGAAGACCAACAGCGGCCAGTTGAAGGGGATGGTGAAAGCCACCTTGGGCGTCGATGGATTGGTCCAATTCAGTGGCACTTCGATCTGCAACGCCGCCGAAACCCAAACCAATCCCGTTGCCTGTGCCGATCCCGCCAATGGTCCCAATAATTGGTTCCAACAAAACACCCACAACACCACCGGAACCTTTCGACAACCCCTGACAAAAAATGACCTGAATGATCGATATGAATTCAAAAGCGGGGCCTATTTCCCCTTGGATACCGTTACCTGGAGCACGTTTCCCTTCAATAAAATGGCTCTCGGTAACAACCACGGTTTTTGCCTTCACGCCCGTGCCGACTTCCAGTACATGCCGGGGCTGAACTTCACCTTCGCTGGAGACGACGACGTTTGGGGCTTCATCGACAAGAAAATGATTTTCGATTTGGGAGGCCAACACGCCGCCGAGGCAGCAGACGTCAATTTGGATCGTTTGGGTCTGGTGGAGGGGAAGTTCTATTCCTTCGACCTCTTCTATTGCGAGCGCCACACCCCCGGTTCCACCATTTCCATCAGCACATCCATGAGCTTCGTTCCCCCCAATTCCGGACCCACCACCTCAAAAAGTTTGCGGACCTCGGTTCCCGACCGATTGAGAGTCGTGGCGAGTCCCCAGGGCTTTTGGCTCGAAGGACAAGAACTGTCGCGCGCCCAAACTTGGGAAGAGCGGAGTTTGGAAGGTCGTCTGGTTGCACGAGGGGTCGTGACAGGTGAGCGCACCTGGATCGAACATCGTTCTGCCAGTCACTCGGTTTCTGTCGTGTACCTCTGGAACGAACAGGGGGTGGTTGCCAAAGCCATTCTTCCCGCCGTGAGGTAGGCGCTACAGCTTCGCGGCTTCGGCCAATTCTTGAAGGGCTTGGGCTCCGGCCTCGGCCCAAGTCGCGCGGTCTTGGGTTCGCTCCCAGGCGAAGTTCAATCCGGAGCTGGCGTTCACCAGGTGTCCCCAAGGATCCAATCCGCCACTCCGCAAGCGGCGCACCACTTCGTCGATGCCGCCTCCTTGGCCGCCGCTGACCCCCGGCACGGAAACGCCTGGAATCAGAAACGGGCTCGCGAAGGGGCGCTTGGCGAACCAAGCGGCGATCTGTTCCAATTCTTCAGGTGCGGTGGCGCCCACCACAAAGCCCATCTGGTCGGCGCCCTTCCACGTCAAGGCGGCCTCGGCGACATGCAGATAAAGGGGCTTGCCGTCGATGGACAAATCCTGGAAATCCCGCGCTCCGGGGTTCGAGGTCCGCAGCAGCAAGAAAATGCCTCGATCGGGGGTTCCCAAAAACGGCTCCACCGAATCGCGTCCCATGTACGGAGCCACCGTGACGGTGTCGGCTGAAAAGGGGCCAAAAGCCGATCGCGAATAGGCTTGGGAGGTGCGTCCGATGTCGCCGCGCTTGGCGTCCAAAATCACATGGACTCCGGCTTGGGACCAGGCACGACAAATTTTGGCAAGTGACTCGACTGCCTTGGGTCCGAAGGCTTCGTAGTAGGCGGCATTGGGCTTCACGGCGGCAGGCAGGACGCCGCGCTTCAAGCAGGCCTCCAAAAATCCTAGGCCAAAGGTCTCCACCACCTGATGGGGTTCGCCCTGGAGGGGGATCCGCTCCAGCAGAGGGTCGATTCCGAAACAAACATTGTTGCCGGCCTGGCGGGTGCGGGCCGTGATGCGGTCATGGAGGGAAGTCATAGTCCAGGAAAGGTAAACGGTACCGGGCCATGCGGCAGGCAATCTACCCTGTCAAAGGTGGAAATTTTTCACCCTTCAATAAGAGCGCGGCCGAGAGTTGAAGCACCAATGCCAGTTGGAACGACTTCGGACCTATCCCCGATTCAGCAAAGCCTTTTCCAACACCTCGGCTTGGCGCTTTTGGGTGGGCCAGGTGACGTAACAGAGCACGAAGAACGCGAGCATCGGAACGATTCCGGTGGTCAAAATGCCCGGCTCGGTGGCCAACAGGTTGCCCTGGATGGCAATTTGCACCGAAAGAAGACTCAGGATGGGTCCCGCTTCAAAGGCGCCGGTTCGCATGACCCAGGCCTTGCGCAAGTGGTGGCTGACCTTGTCCGCATCGGTGGCTTGGGCTGCCAAGGCCGCCGGTCCGCGAAAGGGCCCCTGGATGGCGGCTTCGATCGCTTCGCGCGAGGTGCGTTTTTTAAACAGCCAAAATCCGGCAATGTACCCGACCAACCAAAGCACCATTCCGGCCAGGCCGACTACCTGAACCAGCCCCATGGCGCGAAGGTTGGTGGTTTGGGGCCGCGACAAGGCCGTCATCACCGAAACGACCACGGCGGAAACTAAAAACGCCCCGTGCACGAATTGCGCGGGGCGAACCTGCTCGAGAGTGGTGAATCGAGCAATGTCTTGAGGAGTGTACCGACGAGTTTTGGTGCTTTTGCTCACTTGACTTCTAAAAGTACCGAATTTCCCTCGACCGAGACCACCAATAGTTTGTTGCGATCTTTATTGACCTTGTGGCCGTCCATCGATTGGCAGAAATCTTCTGCCGAACCGCGCCAGGAAACATCCAGAAACAGGGTCTTTTCCGCCAGTTTGCGGCTCTCCACACTGGCGGCCTCGGCGCGAATTTCTTCAGTGACGATTTGGGAAGCCTGGTAGTTGGGGATGTTTTGGATGCGAACGCGGATCAGGGTCCCATTGTTGGCCTTGTTCTGCCAAGACTTGATCAACTGATCGATCAAGCCGTTTTGCTCGACGACTTTTTGGGCGGCCTTCTCCAAAGCCTTGGTGCCAGCCACCGTTGGATTGGGATGGACCATCGGGGCGTCTCCGGCCTTGGAAGCCAGAATTTCATGGGTATTCACATCGACGGCCTTGAGAGCCAGGGACCCCGAGGCCGACTTCATTCCCGAGTTTTGGAAATAGGGATTGGCCGACATGTCGGCTTCGGTGGCGGTCGCCGTTCCCACGATCACCACTTCCGCTCCCAGCTCGGAGCCCAATTCCACCGCCACTTTGAGATCGCCACCGGTGGCGGCTGCAATTTGCTTGGCTCGCTTGGCGCGCAGGGCATCCGATGGTTCGACCACTTCAAACTCGCGCGACTTGAAGGAATTGATCACCGCAATTTCGGTGGTCCCGTCCACCACGAGCTTTCCCATCACGGTTTCGGTGATGAGCACCGCGACCCGAGGATTTCCCACGGCGGCGCGCAAGATGGCCAACGCCATCAGGTCCTGGCGAATCTCGGCTTTGGAAACCACAGCTCTCACCGTGACCTCCCAAGCCCCGTCGGGACCTTGGCTTTTGTTGATCACTTCCGACGACTTGACCGCGCCCTCGGTGCGGGTGAGAACC
>CAIKAA010000440.1 GCA_903825275.1 uncultured Fibrobacterota bacterium
AGTTTTGCCGCTACCAGATGGGCCAACTAGGGCATGTAATTGACCTGCCGCACATTCAAGTGTGATCTGAAGTGGGTTTGGAAGGGTTTGGCTGATTTTTAGCTTCAACATCAGGATTTACCTCGGTTTAAGCGTTGTGAGCCTTTTCCAAAGACGCCATAGGAAAGTGCAATCGCGATGAGGGATATTCCGAGCAGTAATGAGGCCAAAGCGCCTGCGCCAGAGGTATCAAAGCTTTGAACCTTGTCATAAAGTGCGATTGAAACGGTTTTAGTTTCCCCTGGAATAGCTCCTCCCACCATCAGCACGACCCCAAACTCCCCGAGAGTATGGGCAAACGTTAAAACTGCCGCACTGGTAATGCCGCGCCAAGCTAGAGGTAGCTCAATTAGTCGAAAGATCTGCCATTTCGAGAGTCCGCTGACCTGAGCCGCTTCTCTAATCTCTGGGTTGATGGCTTCAAATGCGCGCTGAATGGGCTGAATAGCAAATGGGAGGTTCACTATGAGGGAGGCAATCAGGATTCCCGCAAAGAAGAAGATGCTGTTCAAATCGACACGAGGCAGGACCGCGGTCAAGGACAAACGCTCCCGTTCGCTTTCCCGCTTGGAGCGATGGAGAAGTTCTCCCAGCATCCACATCAGTCCAAGTCCCATCAGGATGCCCATGTACGGCGGCAGGTGGGTCAATGCCTTGAAGACCGGAACTCCCACCAACGTGCCCAGCCCGAGGAGGAGCATGAGGACCGATTCCGTCTTGGAAACGCCGGAAATCTCTTCGCGGTGGTCCGGGGTCTGGACGCTCCCTTTGAGGAAGGGGGAGATGCAGGCCAAGGGGACGACCAGACTCAGGAAACTGGGCAGGAAAACCGTTTTCATGAGGGGTAGGGAGGTGACCTGTCCGCCAATCCAAAGCATGGTGGTGGTGGCATCTCCGATCGGAGTCCAAGCACCTCCGGCATTGGCGGCGATCACGATCATTCCCGCGAAGAACATCCGATCTTCCCTCTCTTGGACAAGCTTGCGGGTGAGGGAGATCATGACGATGGTCGTGGTGAGGTTGTCGAGCATCGAGGAGAGGAAGAACGTCACCCAAGCGATGATCCACAGCAATGGCAATTTGCGCTTGGTCTTGATGCTGTCGGTGATGATGGAGAAGCTGTCGTGAGTGTTCATGTACTCGACGATCGACATGGCTCCGAGCAGGAACAACAGGATGGCGGCAATTCCCGACAGGTGTTCGGTCAACTGGGTGACGACCCCATCGGTGGCCGGTGCCGCAAAGGCCCATAGCGACCACAAGATTCCCCCTGCGAACAGGGCCGTGCCGGATTTTCCGATTTTCAGGGGGTGTTCCAGGGCGATGGCCGCATAGGCCAGGATGAACACCGCGGCGATCAGAGTCAACATTTCAGAACTCCTCTTGGGATCAGATCCAATGTCATTAGAAGCAACTACCAGACCACGCCGAGGAGCCCCTTGCGGCTACGTGAACCGTTTCCGAATCTCTACCGACGTAAATCTGGCGTGGTGAACCTCCAATTGACGATTTGAGGATTGTTTCTGACAAAAACGAGATCTGTTTTGCCAATTTATTCTGGGGAAGGAATCTGCTAGACGAATCGTTTAAAAATTTCAAATTGGCATAAAGTGTGCTTTATTGTCGAATCTCGGCGTTATTGTCAACGCTGTTTTGTCAGTCAAGGAAGCGCACATGTCCGTACAACTTGGCCGGGTCCTGGGGTCCCTGCTCGTGGCCGTCTCCGTATCATTTGCTGCAAAAGATTCTGTACTCCAGAAATCGATTTTGCCTCCCCCGAATCCCGCACCGGTTCAAGTGGCTGTGGCGACCGATTCGCAGGTCCTCAAGCGGTTGGCAGACCTAGAGGCCTATGTCAACAACACCTCCCGGGTGGATTTTGCGACCTCCAAGGTTCAGTCCCCCGGACCAGGACACAATACCTGGCTGATGATCTCGGCCGCCTTGGTTCTGTTCATGACCCTTCCCGGGTTGGCTTTGTTTTTCGGGGGCTTGGTCCGAACCAAAAACGTGTTGTCCATCTTGGCCCAGTGCATGGGGATCACGGGAATCGTCACCCTGCTTTGGTGGGCGGTTGGGTATTCGTTGGTGTTCGCGCCCGGCAATGCTTTCCTGGGAGGCTTGCAATACGCCTTTTTCCAAGGGGTCGATGCCCTGCCAAATCCCGTCTATTCCAACTGGGTGAGCCACAATGTGTTCGCCATGTTCGAGCTCATGTTCGCCATCATCACTCCGGCCCTTCTGATTGGTGCCGCCGCCGAGCGCATCAAGTTTTCATCCATGATGTTGATCGCCGTCTTGTGGCTCTTTTTCGTCTACATCCCCATCGCCCACATGGCCTGGGGGTCAACTGGATACTTCAATGGCGTGGGCAATCCTTTGGCGGGCATCAAGGCCCTGGACTTCGCAGGAGGCTTTGCCGTTGAAATGGCCTCGGGATGGTCCGCCTTGGCTCTGATTTGGATTCTGGGGCCTCGCAAAGGCTACGGGAAGGATCCGATGCCTCCTCACTCCATGGTCCTCGCCATGGCGGGCGCAGGCCTTTTGTGGGTGGGCTGGTACGGCTTCAACGTGGGGTCTGCCATGGGTGCCGACGGTGTTGCCTCGAACGCCTTTGTGGCGACC
Organism: uncultured Fibrobacterota bacterium; assembly: GCA_903825275.1. Taxonomy (GTDB): domain Bacteria; phylum Fibrobacterota; class Fibrobacteria; order UBA5070; family UBA5070; genus UBA5070. Next base: position 2,665 of record CAIKAA010000440.1, read on the forward strand.
ACCTTGGCGGCAGCGGTGGCGTCAATCCTTTGGCCAACCTTGGAGTGGATTCTGCACGGCAAGCCCACCGTCCTGGGTTTTTGCTCGGGAATCGTGGCAGGGCTGGTGGCCATCACTCCGGCGGCAGGATTTGTCAATTCCACTGCGGCCGTGGTGATTGGTGCCTTGGGAACTTCCGCGTCCTTCTTTGCGGCCATGCGCCTCAAGCACATTTTGAAGTACGACGACGCTCTGGACACGTTTGGGGTCCATGGCGTGGCCGGAACTGTGGGCACCCTTTTGACGGGTGTGTTCGCCACCGTGGCGATCAACCCGAACATCCAAGCCAATTTGGGCGGGCTGATCGGAAACCGCTTGTGGTTGGAACAAGCCAAGGCGATGGGCATTGTGATTGTCATCGCCCTGGTCGGCACCTTGGCAGCCACCTTGATCACCAAGGCCGTGCTGGGCCTGCGCCCTGCAAGCGAAGATGAAGTGGCGGGCATGGACTACTTGGACCATGGAGAAGTCGGTTACCGTTACGACGAGAACTGATTCGATCGCTTCGGGTCTGATCCCCCGAAGCCTGTCGTGAGATTGCCGATGGGTGGTTTATCGATGGGGGTTCGCCCCCGTTTCTACTTTGGTTCGGATGAGTACAGACCAAATCCGAACCATCTCCCTTGCCGAGCGGGAAATCTTTCTCTTGGGCACTGCCCACGTTTCCAGCGAATCGGTGCGCCATGTCGAAGAGGCCATCCAAAACCTTTCGCCGGATTGCGTCTGCGTGGAGCTGGATGACAAACGGCTCAAGGCGCTGTCCGAGCCGGATGCCTGGAAGAAACTCGATTTGATTTCCGTCATCCGCCAGGGGCAACTTTCGACCCTTGTGGCGAACTTGATGTTGTCGAGCCATCAACGGCGGATGGGGCTTCAAACCGGTGTCAAGCCGGGCGCGGAGCTGTTGGCGGCTGTCCAGACCGCCGAAAAGTTGGGGATTCCCGTCGTTTTGGTGGATCGCGAGATCAAAATCACCTTGCGCCGCGCCTGGAGTCTGACCCCTTGGCGGCGGCGATTCATGCTGGCCGTGGGGCTTTTGGAAGGGCTGTTCGATCGAACCCCGATCTCCGAGGAAAAACTGGGAGAGATGCGCGAGCAAGACACGCTGACGGGCATGATGGATGAAATGGGCCAGACCTTTCCGGAAATCCGCGAGGTGTTGTTGAACGAACGCGACCACTTCATGGTGGGACGCCTCCGGCAGGCTTCGGGAACGCGCGTCTTGGCGGTGGTGGGGGCTGGACACCGGCAGGGAATGGCGCAGTTGCTCGAATCGGGCACTCCCTCTCGTCGGGAAGAAGAACTGGTCCACATTCCCCCCCGGTCGCCGATCTGGTCGTGGGTGGGGTGGTCCATTCCCATCGCGGTGGTGGCCTCGATGGTTTGGATGGGATTGGCCAAGGGGCTTGGGGTTTTGGGGGACAACATCCTGTTCTGGATTTTGGTCACCGGGCTTCCCGCCGCTTTTGGGGCGCTTCTTGCCTTTGCGCATCCTTTGGCCATCTTGACCGCTTTTATTATGGCGCCTCTCAAACCCTTCCATCCTTTCTTGAGCGTGGGCACCTTTGTGGCATTGGTCCAAGCCTGGTTGATGCCGCCTCGGGTCCACGAAATGGAGAGCGTCTCGGAAGATCTTTCATCCTTCGGGAAGTGGTGGTCCAATCGCCTCTTGCGAATCTTCTTGTGCTTTTTACTGCCTGGCCTTCCCACCACAATCGGGATGTTTTTCGGCGTCTCCCACATTTTGAAAAGCGTCGTGCATTAGGGGCCATGTCTTACGGAAAATCACTCTGATCGAGTGTACAGTATTCCGCTCGTCCTGATAACCGTGGCGGTCCTCAGGACAAGCTGTATCCTGTTAGCCTCTGGCAAATCATGAGGCACTTCGAGTTTTTAGGTTACCGCTCGGACTCCACCGTGACCAGGACATCCTCCCCGTCGACCTCTAGCGGAAATCCCAACAAAGGATGTCCGCTGCAGGGTCCAAAAATGCATAGACCGTCGTCGGCCCGGAACAAGGCGCCGTGGATCTTGCATTGGATGAGGCCCACCTCCTGGTTCCAAAACTCGCCATCGTCCATGTCCAAAGGGGCTGGCCAGTGGCGGCAACGATTGCGAAAGGCGCGTAGGCCCACGGGAGTGCAAATCACGAACCCCTGGTCCTCGGAATCCGGGAGGGGAAAGGTTTTGGACTGCCCGAGAACAAGGCTTTTCGCCCCTGCGAGGCGGATGGTGGTAAAATGGTCGCTCATGGTGATTCCTATTTCGGAGTAACTTTGGGACAAGATCCAATATTCGCAGCCGTTTGGCTGCCCCAACGGGAGGCTTTTGGTGGCGTTGAAGCTCGGTGAAATGATGGTCGAGACCGGGCTGATCAGCAAAGAACAGCTTCTTTCGGCCCTCAAAGCCCAACGAGCCAACGGTGGCAAACTGGGCGAGAACCTAGTCCGGGTTGGGGCCCTGTTGGACGAGGAAGAAATCGCCTCGTTTGTGGCCAAGCAAATGAATTTGGGCAAGATCGCCCTGACCGACATCGATTTGGAAGAAGACACGGTCAAACTCATCCCCGAGGACTTGGCCCTCAAGTACACCGTCATCGCCGTCAGTCGCACCAACAAAGTGCTTACGGTCGCGACCGCCGATCCCAAAAACGTCTACGTATTGGATGCCATCAAATTCATCACCGGATGCACTGTAAAGCCCGTGGTGGCGGCAGAAAGCCAAATCAAGGCTAGCCTGGAAAAATTTTTCCAGTCCTCGATGCAACGCGAGATGCAGGATATTTTGGGCGCCGTGGGCGAGGACATGGAAGTCGTCCGCGAGACCAACGAAGACGCCGAAGCGGCCAATGCTCTTGCCGCCATCGACGACGCCCCGCTGGTCAAGCTCGTCAACAAGCTGTTGATGGATGCCATCCGGATGCGGGCCTCCGACATCCACGTCGAGATCTACGAGAAGGTCATGCGGGTTCGCTACCGGGTCGACGGTACCTTGCGCGAGATCAGCAACTTGCCCTTCAAGTTGCGCCACGCCATCATCTCGCGCTTGAAGATCATGGCCAATCTGGATATTTCGGAACGTCGACTTCCCCAGGACGGGCGCATCAAGCTAAAAACCCCACAGGGGAAAACCGTTGACTTGCGGGTGAACACCTTGCCGTGCATTTTTGGCGAAAAAGTGGTCATGCGAATTTTGGATCAGTCCAACCTGCAATTGGATTTGGTCAAGTTGGGATTGCATGAAAAGGGCTTGCGCGACCTTCAAGAAGCGATCGATGCGCCGTTTGGGATGATTTTGGTGACGGGCCCCACCGGATCGGGAAAATCCACGACCCTGTATTCGGCCCTCTCCACCATCAACGATGTCGGCATCAACATCATGACCGCCGAAGACCCGGTCGAATACAATCTCCACGGCATCAACCAGGTCCAGGTCCATTCCGAGATCGGACTGACCTTCGCCGCGGCGCTGAGGGCGTTCTTGCGCCAAGACCCCGACGTGATCATGGTCGGAGAGATGCGGGATCTGGAGACCGCGGAAATCGGCGTGAAGGCGGCCTTGACCGGTCACCTAGTTTTGTCCACCCTCCACACCAACGACGCTCCCAGCACGATCAACCGCTTGATCGACATGGGGATCGAGCCGTTTTTGGTGGCCAGCTCCTGTCGGCTCATCATCGCCCAGCGCCTGATGCGCAAGATTTGTCCGGATTGCAAGGCGCCAGATCCCGACAAAACCCCCGCCTTGCAACGACTTTTGCGCATCGACGACGAGACGTTTGGGAAGCTGGAACTGCAAAAGGGCAAGGGTTGCGACAACTGCAGCGGGTCGGGATACAAAGGCCGCCAAGGTGTTTACGAGATCATGCCCATCTCAAGTGCCATCAAACAGCTTATCATTGATCGTTCCAGCGTCGAAGACATCCGGCAGGCGGCG
>CAIKAA010000441.1 GCA_903825275.1 uncultured Fibrobacterota bacterium
GCTCGGCGTTTGTTTGGGGGCACAGCTTCTCGCCGAACGGCTGGGCGGACCGGTGACCCGCAACGAATTTTCCGAGATCGGCTGGAGCGATCTTTCGCTCCAGCCCGAAGTTCGAGCTCCCGGCGAACTCTTCGAGCACATGCCAGAAATTGCCCGCGTCTTCCAATGGCATGGAGACACCTTTGCCATTCCGCAGGGAGCCATTCCCATCGGCTCGACCAAGGCCTGCAAGAACCAGGGGTTTGTGAAGGGAAATGCTGTCGCCCTGCAATTTCACTTGGAGTTCGACCCCAATGCGTTGCGCGGGCTCATCAAAGCCCAACCCCATTTCCGTGGCCCTTTCATCCAAAAACCCGACACCTTCCTGGCCAACTCGGCGGGATTTCTCCAAAACCGCGATTGGTTAGGGGGGATTTTGGACCGCATGGCCTCCCGAATGGACAAAACCTGAGTCCCAAAGGCTTAGTCGAATGGGCGGACCAGGCCTTGGTCCAAGCGGCTCGTTGGTGCCCCGAGGCGACAACGACCGACCTTCGCGTCACTCGCGAGAGATTGCTTTCCGAAATGGCTGCCAGTCACGGTTTGTCCAGCTTTCTGTCTCTTCCCCTGGTTTCTTCCCCACCCACAACGGCTGAACGCGAGTTGCTAGATGCCCTTGGGGAAAATTTGCGTACAGGAAAAACCCCCTTTCCGTCCGGTCTGCTGGAAGCATGGGCTAGTCAGGCAACTGATGCGCTTCAATTAGAGCCCACCCACCCCCTGGAAAGGGCTCTAGGGCCTGATCACCAGTCGTGCGGCACTTGCGCCTGGTCCAGCTCCAACCACTGTTTGCAGACCTCTCTGAGGGGAGGCGCCAACCAATCCATCGACCCAAAATGGCCCGCTTGCCTGCTTTGGGAAATGCGCTTGACCGAATCCTCCTGTGGAGCCTGCGGGGCCTGTTGCCGCCAGGGCTACAGCCTAGCTCCTGTCGAACCCGACGAAACCATGCGAACCGCACATCCCGATTGGGTGGTGGAATCCAGTTTGGGTGCTCATCTTCCTCGACCCAATGGCCTTTGCATCGCTCTGGCAGGAGATGGCTCAATCGAAATGCCTTGGCGTTGCCGCGATTACGCCTCCCGACCTCGCGCTTGCGCCGATTTGAGCTTGGGAAGCGAGGCCTGCCTGGTCGCTCGTCGTCGCATCGGCTTGAGCCGATGAGGATCCTGGAGCCACCCCTAAATCTTCGCGCGCTATCCTTTTAAGGAAAGCCAGTTTTCCAACGCGACCACGCTGATGGACTTGGCCAAAGGATATCCACGCCCTGCCGGACAGACGACCCATAGGTGCTCGAGATCCAAGCTCTGTTGGGCGCTTTGCATGGAACGGGTCAAGACCGGAGCGTCGCTGTATTTGAATTCGGCTCCGTACAATTTGCCGTTTTGCTCCCACAGCAAATCCACTTCGGCACCCGAGTGGGTCGCCCAGAAATAAAAGCTCCTCACCTCGGGACTCAATTTCTGGATCATTTGTTCCAAGGCAAAGCCTTCCCACGAAGATCCTACCTTGAGATGGCGCTGCAAGAGGTCGGCGTTTCCAATCCCCAAGAGGCGATGCAAGACGCCGGAATCCCGCACGTACACCTTGGGCCGTTGCACCAATCGCTTGCCAAGATTGGTGTGCCAGGGCGGCAACAGTCGCACCATCAGGGCATCTTGAAGCATGTGCGCATACCGCTTGACGGTCGTTTCGCTTTTCCCAAACGAGCGCCCCAGCTCGGCAAGGTTGAGGACGCCGCCATGGTTGTGGGCCAGCATTTCCCAAAAGTGGCGCATGGAAGTGGCCGGCAGGTCCAGCCCGATCTGA
>CAIKAA010000442.1 GCA_903825275.1 uncultured Fibrobacterota bacterium
CGTGATGGCCGGCTACACCCACATGCAACAGGCCCAGCCCGTCACCCTTGGGCATTACCTGTTGAGCCTGTTCTTCGCTCTGGAACGCGATCGCGAACGGTTTGACCAAGCCAGGCTTCGGGCCGGAAAAAACCCCTTGGGCTCGGGCGCGCTGGCAGGTTCGTCCTTTCCCGTCGATCGCCGCGAAGTGGCCCGCGAACTTGGCTTTGAGGGGGTTACGGAAAATTCCATCGACGCCGTGAGCCACCGCGATTGGACGTTGGAATTCCTATCGGCTTGCGCCATTTTGGGAACCACCTTGAGCCGTTACGCGGAAGATTTCGTGAACTGGTCGGCTTCGGAATTCGGGTATGTCACCTTTTCCGACAGTTTTACCACCGGCAGCTCCATGATGCCCAACAAGAAGAATCCCGATGGGTTCGAGTTGGCGCGCGGCAAGTCGGGACGACTGGTGGGCAACCTTACGGGCTTGATGACTTCTGTCAAAGGCGCTCCGCTGACCTATAGCCGCGATCTCCAGGAAGACAAGGAGCCCGTCTTCGATAGCGCTGAGACAATTTCTGTCTTACTGGGTATTTTCGACGGGGGAATGCGTGAGGCGGTTTGGCACGCCGACCAGATGCGTTCCCGTCTGACCGATTTGCTGTTGGCCACCGACTTGGCCGACCTGCTGGTCGAAGCTGGAGTTGCGTTTCGCGACGCGCACCATTTGGTGGGGACGCTGGTGGGCGAGGCGACCCGGTCGAGGCAGGGATTGCTCGAGCTTCCCGATACAGCTTGGGAGCCGCTTCCCGGTGGCGTGCTCTTGCGTCAAAAATTATCCTTCGAAGCAAGTCTGGCCCGCCGCAACATCGAGGGTGGAACGGGACCGGTTTCCGTCGCCGCCCAATTGGTACAGGCGGCAACCCTTTTGGCGAAGGGAATGGAACGCCAAGCCGTGTTGGACCAAGGAGGCTTGTGATGGAATGGTTTCACCACACCAAAACGGGAATCGAATCGGGGGTCAAACGCGACACCCCGTCCGACCTGTGGGTCAAGTGCGAGAGTTGCAAGGAAGTCGTTTACAAAAGCGATTGGGTCGATAACCTGAGTGTTTGTCCGGCCTGTGGACACCACCACCGCGCTTCGGCCCGCGAATACATCGCCCTGTTGACCGAAGTAGACTCCTTTCGGGAAGAAGATTCCAATGTGAGCCCGGCCGATCCCCTCAAGTTTTCGGCCAAGAAGAAATACCGCGACAGCGTGATGTCGGCCCAAAAAACCACCGGCGAAAAATCGGCCGTGGTCTCGGGAACCGGTATGATGAATGGACAGGAAGTGTCGTTGGCGGTGATGGATTTCCGGTTCATGGGTGGATCGATGGGTTCGGCCGAAGGCGAAAAGATTGCCCGTGCCTTGCAGCGCGCCTTGGATCGGAAAATCCCGGCTATCGTAGTTTCCGCTTCCGGCGGGGCGCGCATGCACGAAGGCACGTTGTCCTTGTTGCAGATGGCAAAAACCTCGGCGGTGATCGGCCGCATGCGCGAAGCCGGAGTGCCGTACGTCTCGCTTCTCACCAACCCCACCACCGGTGGCGTGACGGCCAGCTTTGCGATGTTGGGCGATGTCAACATTGCCGAGCCCGGAGCCTTGATCGGCTTTGCCGGTGAGCGCGTGATCCGTGAAACCATTCGCCAAGCCCTTCCTGATGGCTTCCAGCGCGCCGAATTTTTGCTCAAGCACGGCTTTTTGGATGCCGTGGTGCCTCGCAAGGATTTGAAGGCTTGGATTTCCAACATGCTTTCCCTTTTGACGGATCGCGTCGTCTGAGTTCGACGCTCTACCCCAAGGCGCTGGAACGCCTGATGGGGCGGATTGGGGCGGGAATCCGACCAGGGCTCGACATCACCCGAGAGCTGTTGGAACGCTTGGGGAATCCAGAGCGCGACCTCAAGTGCATCCAAGTTGCCGGAACCAATGGCAAGGGAAGTACCTGTCGCTATGCCCATCGGCTGCTTTCCCAAGCAGGCTTGCGCACCGGATTGTTCACCAGTCCCCACATGGTTTGCGTGCGCGAACGGTTGGTACTCGGCGAAGAGGCGATCCCTGAGACAGAATTTGTTGAAATGGTCGAGCTGGTCCTGCCTCACGCCGAGGCGGTGGGGGCGACCTATTTCGAGACCCTGACCGGGATCGGAGCCCTTTGGTTTCAACGGTGCAAGGCCGATGCGGTGGTTTTGGAAACCGGTTTGGGCGGGCGGCTGGACAGCACGACGGCGATGCCCGCCGAGGTCTGCGCGGTAGCCCAAGTGGGTCTGGATCACGAACTGATTCTGGGCGACACGGTGGAAAAGATCTGGCGCGAAAAGATCAGTATCGCCCGACCAGGAAAGCCCATCCTCACCTGCGAAACTCGACCGGAATTGCTCGGGCAGCTGCGAGATCACGCCCAACTTCAAGATAGCGAAGTTTTGGCGATCGACCCAGGAGACAAATTCCGTCTTAAAGGGCTGTTGGCGGGGGCAATCCAAGAGGCAAATCTGTTGTTGGCCGTGAGATCGGTCGAAGTGTTTCTGCGTCGCGCCTTGACGATTTCCGAAATGGAGCAGGCCCTGGACGGAATGCGCTGGCCCGCCCGCTTCGAACGCTTGTCCGGACTTCCCGAAATCATCTTGGACGTCGGGCACAACCCCGACGCCGCCAAGGAATTGGCAGTACTCGCTCAACCACTTCGACCCGTGCTTTTATTTGGGGCCATGTCGGACAAAAATTGGCGAGATGTATTGCGGCATTTGAATCCTTGCTGTTCCGCCGTCCACCTTGCTCCTTTGGATCTTTCGCGAGCCGAACTTCCCGCGACGATCGCTCGAGCGGTTCCCGAGGCGATCGCGCACGATTCCTACGACGCGGCTTGGGAAGAAGCGTCCCGGGATGCCGTGGGTCGAGGTGTCCCGCTGTTGGTAGCTGGATCGTTCCACACCGTGGGCCAGGCGGCCCGGCGTTTGTGGGCCCAGCATCGCTACAGCTTCTGGCCCCATGGCATCCTACCGGATCCGCAATTGCCGGGAATGGGTTGATTTTCTCGTTGGCTTCGCCTTTTTGGATGCAACACCAAGGTGTTTGCGATGTATTTTCAACGCGCACCAAAACGGACAGGGGTGCCTGCGCGGCAGGCTGAGACGGTCGGATCGTAGACCGGAACCCTCAGAGGCCCAAACGCCTCAGACGACCGGATGCGGGTCATGCCGCCGTCGGGAGTCCGCGAACGCTCTCCTTTCCGTCAAAATTTGTCCAGTCAGGAGAGACGCATGTCCCAAGAAGCCATTCGCCGCGTTTACCGCCAAGGCAAGCCTGGAATCCGGGTTCCCATGAAGGAAGTGAGCCTCCAGGACACCCGCGAACCCAATGGAACGTTGCGACAAAACGAGGCCGTGCTGTTGTACGACACGGCCGGACCCTGGGGCGATCCCGAATACAAAGGCACCGTGGAAACCGGGTTGCCTCCGTTGCGTGCCGAGTGGATCCGCAATCGTGGCGATGTCGAGGTGGTGGTGCCACGCGATCGGGCACCCCGCGACGATGGCTACGACACCGAAAGCCAACGCCAGGCGGCTCGTGACGCGGGCCGCTTGCGCGAGTTCCCCCGCGGCAACCGCGAAGTCTTGAAGGCCAAGTCCGGCGGTGCCGTGACCCAATTCGCCTACGCTCGTCGCGGAATCATCACTCCAGAAATGGAATTCGTCGCCTTGCGCGAAAACCAAGGGCTCGAGGACTTGATCGCCAAGATGGGCCCGGACCTGCCCCGCGACAACCTGTTGTTCCAGCACACGGGCCGGTCGTTCGGCGCCAACCTCCAGTCCATCACGCCAGAATTTGTCCGTTCGGAAATCGCGCGCGGGCGCGCCATCCTTCCCGCCAACATCAACCATCCCGAAGCCGAGCCGATGATCATCGGACGCAACTTTCTGACCAAGATCAACGCCAACATCGGAAATTCGGCGGTGTCCAGCGGGATCGAAGAAGAAGTGGAAAAAATGCGCTGGGGCACCCGTTGGGGCGCCGACACCGTGATGGACCTGTCCACCGGCAAGCACATCCACGCCACCCGCGAATGGATCTTGCGCAACAGCCCGGTGCCCATCGGGACCGTGCCCAGCTACCAGGCATTGGAAAAGGTGGGCGGCAAGGCCGAAGACCTGACTTGGGAGCTGTACCGCGACACCTTGATCGAGCAATGCGAGCAGGGCGTGGACTATTTTACCATCCACGCCGGAGTGCGGCTTCGCTACATCCCGCTCACGGCGCGGCGCATGACAGGAATTGTCAGTCGCGGCGGAAGCATTTTGGCCAAGTGGTGCCTGTCCCACCACCAGGAAAATTTCCTCTACACCAACTTCGCGGAAATCTGCGAGATCCTGCGGGCCTACGACGTCTCGTTCAGCCTGGGAGACGGTCTGCGTCCGGGCTCCAACGCCGACGCCAACGACGCGGCCCAGTTCGGCGAGCTCGAGACCTTGGGCGAGTTGACAAAAATTGCCTGGGAGCGCGATTGCCAGGTGATGATCGAAGGTCCGGGACACGTCCCGATGCACCTGATCAAGGAAAACATGGATCGCCAGCTGGAAGCCTGCGGCGAGGCTCCGTTCTACACCCTGGGGCCGCTGGTGACCGACATCGCTCCCGGCTACGACCACATCACCTCGGGGATCGGCGCGGCCATGATCGGTTGGTTCGGGTGCGCGATGCTCTGCTACGTGACGCCCAAGGAACACTTGGGTCTTCCCGACAAGGAAGACGTGCGAACCGGCGTGGTCACCTACAAGCTCGCCGCCCACGCGGGCGATTTGGCCAAGGGCCACCCCGGCGCCCAGTACCGCGACAACGCCCTTTCCAAGGCGCGCTTCGAATTCCGCTGGCGCGACCAGTTCAATTTGGGATTGGATCCCGAACGGGCGGTGGAATACCACGACCAGACCCTTCCGGCCGAAGGCGCCAAGCTCGCCCATTTCTGCTCCATGTGCGGCCCCCACTTTTGCGCCATGAAGATCACCGAAGACGTGCGCAAGTACGCCGCCGAGCAAGGGCTCGCGGAAGAAAACGCCGTGGTCGAAGGCATGCGCGAAATGAGCGAGGTCTTTGTCAAGACCGGAGCGGAAGTGTATGTGGGCGACGATGGCTCCCACGACAAGCGGTCGTTGACGTAATCGTCGTTCCCTTCGCGATCGCGGGTTTAGGGGGCGGTGCCTGCGAAAAGAAGGTGCCAAGGTTGCTGTCGAGCAGGAAGGCGCGAGTCGCCTTTCTTGCTCACGATCGGACCTTCAGCGACGATCCCGCCAACTCCTGGAACATGGCATCCAGTCCATGGATGTCGGGTCGCTTGCGGGCGTTCACGTACCAGCTCAACAACTCGGAAAAGGCGCCACCCAAAAAGTGCGCCGTGGCATCGAGGCGAACCCCATCCATTCCTTTGGCGCGAAGGCAATCCTTGGCCAGCTCGACGGCAAGCTGCCGAAACCGACCCTGGATCACTTCTCCTGACCGCTTTCCCTGCAGGATCCGAAACACGTCTTCGTTGACCATGACCTGGTCCATGAGGCCACGCGCAAACCACAGATTTGGTCGGTCTGGAATTCGATTTGATGCAGGCCCCCAGGTCGGAAAGGCCCCCGACCAACAGTCTTTAGCTGGGAGTTTGGAGTTCCTTTGTCTTGGCCGTTGACGGTGAGTTTAGACACGCGCATCGGAAGCCTTGGTTTCCTGGCTCCGCTGCCATTGGTGTGCGCGCCTTGGGGCCCGGTGATCTGGTTTGGACTGGTTCTAGTGGGTTCGTTGGTGTCGGGATGGGTTCCCGCCAGACGGGCAGGAAGAATCACCATCCGCGAAGCATTCTGTGAGGTGTGATTCATCCTAGACCAATGTTGTTCTAGAAGTGTTAACTCCTACAAAGAACAGGATCCTCTGAGAGCTTTGGATGGACATTGGAATGGCGGCTTCCCCCCTCAAAAGGATCCAGCTTTTGCGAGGAAGGGGAGGGGGGGGATTCTTGAAGTCATGTCTCACCAACGAATTTCAAGTCCAGGATCACCTGGTTTTAGTAATTTTCAGTTGTCGCTGATCAATCAATTATCGATCAAATAGTCTAGGAAATGCCGCAATGAATTACCACATTCACTGCGTTGTGACAACTATTGTCAATTAAATCGTACAGATGAACCTCCTGATGCCAAAATCTGTTTCGGATTGGGCA
>CAIKAA010000443.1 GCA_903825275.1 uncultured Fibrobacterota bacterium
GGCACGTGGGCTTGTTTATGAAAACCCCTCCAAGTAAATTATGGAAAAGTTTCATGTCGCGTTGGGTGTGCCAAATTCTGTCCAATCGGCGATCGCCAGAGCGTTAAACCCATCGGAGGTGCATTTTGAAAAGTTCACAAAACAATCCAAAGAATTTTTTCGGTCGAATGGGAGTTCGAACGATCTTTTCAAGGATGCTTCTTCAACCAACTTTGACGGGTTTGCTCACTCTCCTTCTAGGAAGCGCCGCCATGGCGTGGGATGTCAAGAGTCGGACAATTTCCGAAACCCCCACCCTGGAAACCATCGAGCTGCGCGTCCAATGCGATGTCGCCGCATCTGGTCATCTTGTAGCACGGTACTTCGCCGACTCGGCCACTTGGAACAACAATCCACTTGCCGTCCAGGTCGACGTGTCCAATTCTGGGCCAGTCGGGTCGACGGTTGATCTAACCGCAGGCCACGGGCCTGTAGTGGTCTTCGATTTCGGAACTGGCAATTGGACGGCCGGTCAGGCGATGACGATCACCGCCACCCTTCGCAGCACGGCAAACCTTGCCGGAACATTCTCGAAGGATTATTCGCATCCGACAAATTCCGTTCTGACTTCGACCCAAACGGTTCCACTGTGGTTGGACGGCAATCTGGTCAAGGGAGCATTGCCTCCCAAAGCACTTGCCAAAATCAAGGCTCCGCAGGCGAACAGCCTTCGCGATTTCACCTTGTTTGGTTCCCTCGGGGTCAAGGTGGGGGACCGAGTGTTCGTCCAAGATGGCTGGGTCGGATCCAATGGCAACGTGGAATTGGGAGTCGAGGACAAAAGTCTCGGCGTTGTGTCCGGTGGAAATGTCCTATTGCGCGACCGCGCCCAAGTCGCCGGCGATGTTCGAGTCGGGGGAACCTACACCACCCAAAGCTCGGTGGTAGTTGGAGGGGCGGTTGTAAAGGCCAATCCGGGTCGTTGGACAATTCCCACTCGCACCGTAACCCCAGGAACCCAAGATTTTGCCATCTGGGGAGGACAAACCTCGACGATTGTTCCCGGAACCTACCGCGACTTGCACGCTTGGTCGAATGGGAAGATCAAGCTGCAATCAGGCACCTACCAATTCGCAAGCTTTGTGTTGGAAACAGACGATTCCCTCATCGTGGATCTAACCAATGGACCGGTGAACCTATTGGTTCGCGATGGATTCCAATTTGGGGACCGTTCCAAAATTCGTCTCGTTGGATCGACTCGTGCATCCCTTTTCCGGATCCACTCCGAGCAATCCGTGGAACTGCGCCTGGGGGTGGAGACCCAATACCATGCCGTGATCGAAGCGCCCCGCGCCAAGGTCGTGATCAATTCCAGAATTTTGTTCGATGGTGCCGTTCTCGCCAATGAAATCCAAGTGGAACCCGATCTAGGAGTGATCGGCGGGGGGAACCAAAATGGTCCTCCTCGGATCGACACCTACCCGGAAACCACCCTGTTCGTGGAATATGGCTGGAACTATGCGGCACACGCAGTTGACCCTGACGCCGACTTATTGACTTGGTCTTTGTTAGAGGGGCCTTCTGGCGCAATCATCAATCCAATCACTGGGAAAGTTCAATGGTCGCCCACCGATACGGGGCGCGCTTGGTTCCAGGTTCGCGTGGCCGATGCCTTTGGTGGAGAAGACATCCAGAGGTTTCAAGTCGTGGCCAAGCGATGGAATTGGGCTCCCGTGATCGGTTCCTCGGCAGTGCTGTCGAGCGCGGAAGGGTCTCTCTACACGTACCCCTTGGTGGTGACGGATGCCGACAATGACTTGTTGACCTTTGCTGTGGGTCCGTTGCCGACCGGAATGACCTTCAACACGGCAACTCGCACCTTCTCGTGGACTCCCACTTACGAACAGGCCGGTACCTATCCTATTTACGTGACGGTTTCCGATGGTCGCGGCGGCTCGGTCACCCAGACCTGGAACCTCGTCATTGCCGATGTGAATCGCGCACCGATGATCACCTCGACGGCCGTGACGGCAGGTGCCGAAGGCCAAGACTACAGCTATGTGGTCACGGCGACCGATCCTGACGGCGACGCGTTGACCTTTGCTGCAGGCGTATTGCCCACCGGGATGACCTTCAATGCGACCACGCACACCTTCTCGTGGACTCCCAGCTTCGCGCAGTCGGGGACCTATCCGCTTTCCGCCACGGTATCCGATGGTCGCGGCGGCTCGGTCACCCAGACCTGGAACCTCGTCATTGCCGATGTGAATCGCGCACCGGTGATCACTTCGACCACCGTCCTTACGGGTTCCGAAAACCAAGCCTACAGCTATGTGGTCACGGCGACGGATCCTGACGGCGACGCGTTGACCTTCGCTGCGGGCGTATTGCCCACCGGGATGACCTTCAATGCGACCACGCACACCTTCTCGTGGACTCCCAGCTTCGCGCAGTCGGGGA
>CAIKAA010000444.1 GCA_903825275.1 uncultured Fibrobacterota bacterium
ACCTGAAAATCAAGGACATGAAATCCTTCGATCCGTCGGAAATTGTCAAGCAGGTTCCCGAGCTATCCAGGCTGATGGCGGCTCGCAACCTGATCCGCGACCTCGGGTCCAACTTGTTGGACAACCGCGAATTTCGCAAGCGCATGGAAGGAATCCTGAAAGACAAGTCGGCGATCGATTCCATCCTTGCCGAACTGGACAAAGCCGCACCCCAAAAGGCCGAGGGCTAAACACCATGTCGATCGAAAACAGCCTTGAATACATTTACGAAACCATGAACCTCGACCTCCCCAAGCAGGAAGTCGACCTGATGGAATATTCCGACGCCGGAAAATTGTTCGAGCACGAAGCCTCCGAGCGCATGGGTGCCGCTCTGCGGGTCTTCCTGAAAAACGTCATCGACAGTTCGTCTTCGATTGAAAAGATCGATCGCGCCGCCATGGATGCGCAAGTTGCTTGGATCGACAAAATCATCAGTGCCCAGCTCGATGAAATCCTGCACGCCGAAGCCTTTCAAAAGCTCGAATCCCAATGGCGCCAACTGAAGTTCCTGGTCAGCCGAACCAACTTCAAAAAGAATGTCAAGATCGAGTTGTTGAATTGCACCAAGCAAGACCTTCAGGAAGATTTCGAGGATTCTCCCGAGATCATCCAGTCGGGGCTTTACAAGCATGTTTATGTCGACGAATACGACACTCCCGGTGGGGAGCCTTATGGCGCCCTGATTTCCAGCTTCGAGTTCGATTCCGGTTCGCAGGATATCGGACTCCTGACCGACGTCTCCCACATCTCGGCCGCCGCCCACTGCCCCTTTATCGGTTCGGTAGGCGCCAAGTTCTTTGGCAAAGCCAACGCTGAAGATCTGCCCAAAATTGATGACATCGAGCTGTACCTCGATCGCGCGGAATACATCAAATGGCGAGGCTTTCGCGATTCGGAAGACAGTCGCTATGTCGGCTTGGTGCTGCCACGGTTTTTGTTGCGCGTACCCTACGATCCCGTGGACAATCCCGTCTCCGATTTCAACTACAAGGAAGCGGTTACCGGAGAAAGCCACAACAAATACCTCTGGGGAAATGCCTCGTTCTCGTTTGGGGCCAACATGGTTCGCTCCTTTGTCGACAACGGATGGTGCGTGCAAATTCGCGGGCCTGAATCGGGTGGCAAGGTCGAAGAACTTCCCATCCACACCTTCGACGTCGGCAAGGGAAACCAGATGAAGGTCCCCACCGAAATCCTGATTCCCGAAACCCGGGAATTCGAGTTTGCCAACCAAGGCTTCATTCCCCTCTCTTACTACAAGAACCGCGATTATGCGTGTTTCTTCTCGGCCAACTCGGTGCGCCGCCCCGAGGAATTCGACAATCCCACCGCAACGGCCAATGAACGCATCAACGCTCGTTTGCCCTACATCTTCCTGACAGCTCGCTTGGCCCACTATCTCAAGGTTTTGCAGCGCGAAAATATTGGCGCCACCAAGAGCTCCGCGGTTTTGGAAATCGAATTGAACAACTGGATCAAGGGCTTGGTGACCGAGATGAAAAATCCCGGCCCCGAACTTGCCGCCACCCATCCTCTCAGTTATGGCAAGGTCTCGGTCACCGAGAATCCCGACAATCCCGGATTCTTCCGGGTGGTCTTGTCGGTCATGCCCCACTTTCAAGTCGAGGGAATCGACGTCAGTCTTTCTCTCGTCTCCAAGATGCCGCAAGGCAAATAAACCAAGCACCTCAATCCGTTATCGAAAGGGCAGCAAATGGCAATTCCCGCCTACATGAAAATCGATGGAATCCCCGGATCCGTAAGCGTCGCTGGTCGAGAAGGCGATATCGAAGTGTTGGAATTCAACCATCGGGTCTACCTGCCGACCGACCGCGACGATGGATCGGTCACCGGCACGCGCAAGCACGATGCGGTCATCCTGCACAAAGCCTTCGACAAGTCGTCGGCGTTGTTGTTTCAGCGCGTCTGCACCGGCACCACCATCCCCAAGATCGTGATCAATTGGTACGAAATCACCGATCAAGGCGAAGAAAAGCCTTACTTCCAGCACGAATTGGTCAATTGCAAGATCGCCTCGGTCCGCTCCTACATGCTCAATGTCAAGGATCGCACCAAGGAACTATTTGTGCACCAGGAAGAAGTGACGATCCGCTACCAAAAGATCTCGTGGACCTTCCTGAATGGCAATCTGAAACACACCGACGAGTGGAATAGCCGCTAGGCCGCGTAGGAATGGAAATGCAAGGTTTGACAAAATGTGTCTGACCTTTTTCATCCACATCGAAGGACTGAATGCAATTCGAAGGATTGCTGGAAAAAATCACGGGCACCTTTTTGGATGGGACACCGATTGGTGAGATTCCTCAAGGCGCTCGACGCCAACGCAGCGTCGTCGAGCACATCCAACGATTGTTGGAAACCAGGAAAGGATCGTTGGTCCATCTTCCCGATCTAGGGCTGCCGGATATTGGAGACCTGTTTCGTCGGCTTCCGGGAAGCGCCAACGAAATTCAAGCCGAGATGGAAAGCCTGATTGGCAATTACGAGCCTCGGATGGAAAATGTAAAAGTCCAATTCCAGGAATTCGATGCGGCGCGGGCGCGGGTGCGATTTCGGGTCACAGGATCACTGAGGGGGATCGGGCGCATCCAACTTGAATCGTCCTTCTTCCCCAATGGCCGCGGCGAAGTTCGGCAAACCAGGTAATCCACCATGGCAGATTTCAAACATTATTTCGACGAAGAAATGCGGTACCTATTGGCTTGTGGGCGCGAATACGCCCGAGATTTTCCCCGTGCGGCCCAGCAGCTGTCGATTGTCGAAACCGAAGATCGCGACCCCTCCGTCCAGCAGTTGTTCGAATCGTTTGCCTTTTTAACGGCCAGAATCCGTCAACGGATGGATTTCCAAGACGATGAAATGGCGGGGCTATTGTTGGAGCAAGTGGCCCCCGGGTTGGAAGGGTCTCTTCCGGGGGTTTCGGTCGTGGAGTTCGTGCCTCGTCCGGAAACCTCGGAGATCGAGGCATTGGTCGCGCGCGGGAGCGAAGTTCTCGCCTTGCCGCAGGCCGGTTCGCCTCCCATCCGTTTTCGGACCATCCGCGACGGCGTTCTGCAGGCCTTGCGGATTGAAGATTTCCGATCCTCAGTTGCCCAGGACGGACAGGCATGTCTGGAATTCAAACTTGTTTCCACCAACACGGTGGAAATGCCTCGGTGGCCTCAGGAACTTGAACTGTTCCTGAACTTTGATGTTCCTGTCACCTGGGCCTTGCGCCATTGGCTCACCCGCAAGGTCCGGCGCATGGAGTTGGAAATCAATCGATCATTTTGTTCGTCCGGCCTTTGGATCACCGGGGCCCAGAATAGGAATGGGTATTCGCTGGAAACAACGCCGACTTCTCATTCCTTGTTGGATCTACGCGACTTCTTTTGCGCCGATGTTCGGTTTCGGTTTGTGACCCTTCACGGGCTTGCTGTGGCTGTCCCTCCGGGGACAAAATGTGTCGGAATTCGGGTGATTTTCAACCAGCCCTTTCCGGAAATGCTCCCGAGAGAGAGGGGCACGTCTGGGGTCCATTTGAACGCCGTCCCCGTGGTCAACTCGTATTTACAACCGAGCCAGCCGTTTCGTTTGGAGACCTTTCGCACCGAATACCCCTTGCATTGGGGAGACAGCCACGATCGGGAAGTTTTGGAGACCGAACCATTCATCGGATCCAGCCAATCCGATCCCACCAAAAAACATCCTTACCAAAAACTGTCGTCCTGGCGCCACCCCGGACGCAAGCTTCCCGAGAGTGGTTGGTACAGCCTCCACCGGAACAACCATCGCGCCGGACTGACAAAGGCCAGCATTCGGGTGGGACATCCCGATGCGGATTGGGCCTTTGCCGATGAGTTCCTCCAAGGATCGATTTGGTGCTGCGATGGCGACAAGCCTCACGAGGTCTTGCGCCCGACGGACATCGATCAACCCTCTACCGGAATTCCCAGCGGACTCGCCGTGAGGGGGCTTGTCCCACCGAGTCCGGTTTTTCGCCCTCCTCCCTCCGTTGATTACCGGTGGAAGCTTCTTTCTCATTTCCAGCAATCGTTGCGGGATCTGGCGCAAACAAACAACCTTCAACAAACGTTGCGGCTTTTATTGTGGGATCCACTCGAACAAAAAAAGTCGTTCATCGAGAACATTTCGGATCTCAACATCACGACGGGATATGATCTCCTCGACGCCACTCCCCGCCAGATCACTCGCATCCGCCTGGTTCTTTTCGACGAGACCATTCGGTCGGATTCGTGGGAAAGAATCGGGTCTTTGGACGTCTTCGCGTCGTTGGTCCATCGTCTGTTCAAGGACCGCATTCCCCTGGGGACGGTGCTGTCCTTGACCCTTCAAATTTTGCCGGTTGGATTGACACTGGAACACCCGGCATGAGGGCTGATTCGTCCCCTTCCTTCCGAGAAAACCCACGTCTCTTTGGGTTCTCCCAATGGTTACGTATTTGGATCCGACAAAAATTGCAAGAGCCTGGTCGGGCGATGGACCTGTTGTCCCTTCTTGACGAGGGGTTGGACATCCATCATTCCGGTTCGATCGCCTTCGCGCCTCAGGACATCGCCGATCTTCGCACCTCTTCCCAGGGGCGCGAAGAGTTGCGAGTCCATTTCATGGGGCTTCAGGGGACGTCCTCTCCGCTTGTGTCCTACCTGGTGGATCCCCTCCAAGGATCAGAGGAAAAGTGGGCCGCGCTACGGGGGTTTTACCACATTTTTGAAAACCGGGTGTACAAGATTTATGGACTGGCGCTTTTGCTCCATTCCCCCTGGATCCGTTGTGAATTCAAGTCTTCCGATTCCTTGGAACAGCGCTTGCGTCTGTGGGCAGGCTGCTTGGAAACGTCCGAATCCTGGGCACCCGAGCGTCGTTTGGGGAGCTTGTCTCAATTGGTGCCTTATGAACGGTCTCTACGCGGACTTCATGGGTTTTTAACCCGGCAATTGGGTGAATCAAGAATGGAGGTGGAGGTCACCACCGAATGGATTCCCAATCCATCCTGCGCCCGATTGGGGAAAATGACCTTGGACGGTCGCTGTGCCTTGGGGACAGAATTTGCCGTAGGCGGAGAAGGCATCCAAATTAAGATGGGTCCTTTGGCGTGGGATTCCTACCTGGATTGGGCTCGCGATCGGAAGGCCTCTGCACTCCGCGTCGCAACACTGGTTCACGACTTCCTCCCGCGCCCGATGCCCTGGGAGGTTGAAGTTTTCCTCGATGCCACCTCGCGCCCGAAAGGTGCCGGTCGACATCTTGGGGATGCGAATCAGGAAGACTGTGCGATTTTGGGAGTGTCGGCTTGGCTTGGCCACGAAGACGGGGAACGCGCGGGGTTTGTCTTGTCGTGAAGAGTCATTCAGCGCAAGTGCCAGGGAAACCGCCAATTCCGAAGCGAAGACCGCTCCCAAATGACGCGCTCCGTTTGGGGACCACTTTACCAGAAGCAATTCAGAAAGCCCCTCCTGTCCGGTCGAATGTGCGTCCTGTGTTCTTCCTCGCATTCTTTCTTGAAGGTTAGTTGGTTTTGGAGTAGATTTTTGTCACAACTCCCACACGCAAGGTCCATCTGATGATGCGACTCGATCTGCCCACAAGGCTTATGGCTGCAATGAATTGTTCCCAGGCTCTGCCATGACCTGGATCGCCCGAATGATTCCTGGAAACGCTCCCGATGGTGGTCCGATCCTGTCGGTTTTGGCCAAGAAAATGTTTCGGATCTGCCACGGCGAAATGGCCATTGAAGACACCTTGGCCTCGAACCGATGGTGTGAAGTGGACCAGCACTGGGGAGCCAACCATCCGGCGACCGATGCCACCAAATTGGAATCGGATTTGGTGGCCTGGAAACCTTGCACCGACGTGGTGGTGATCGGCGAAGCCTGTGCGCCGCGCGGCAAGAAAGCGCGGTTTTTCGATGCTGGCATAAGGGTAGGGAATTTCCAAAAATCGGTGCGGGTGTTCGGCAACCGAAAGATCCGGCCCAAAACCTTTGGGTTTGAATTTTCCGAGCCGGAGCTGTTTGAAACCATGCCCGTCCATTATGGCTTGGCGTATGGGGGAAGGCACCTTCGTTCGGACAAAGGCGACGAACTGGTTTATCCTCGAAACCCGGTGGGAAAAGGGTTTGTGGTCCAAGCATCTCGCGAAGAGCTGGCGAGTTTGGTGTTGCCCAACCTGGAAAATCCCGCCAAGATCTTGACTCCTGAAACCCTCTCACTCAAATCCTTCGAGCATTGGGTCGAAGCTCCCGAACCGTGGGCGTTGGGGTACACCTCTCGCAATTTCCATCCCCGCGTGAGGTTGGCGGGATTGCCACCTGGCCAAGCCATGGAGGCAGAAATTGTCCGACTCCAAAGCGTGGTCGCGTCCAACGGAGAAGTCGTTCTGCCGCCCACCCCGGTGCTGCATCCGGAATACCACTGCGGGGCCTCCAAAGGTTTGGTCCTTCCTCACCTTCGCGGCGACGAGATGGTGGTGCTGGGCTACATGGACCCGGATCATCCCGTGTTCCAATTCCAACTTCCCAAATCGCGCCCGGCGGCTCGGATGGATGTGGGAATGGGTTGGGAATGGATGGACATGGTGCTCCAGAGTCTGGTGATCTTCAAAGGCTCGAACCAACTGGAAATGGTTTGGCGCGGATCGTGTCGATACGATGGCCCGGACTCCATGAAGACTTGGGAACGATTCGACCTTGGCGTGGAAGACTAGGCCCCGATGCCCCAGCTCAAAGGCCAGGTGGGAACGAATCTTGAGGTGACATTGAATTCCGTGTTGGTTGGTTGCTGCTGGAGTCTTTCCAAGGCGGCGGTGGGTGCCGACCTCTGGTTGGTGGCGATGACCGCCTATGTGGGCGATGGTTGCCCATTCTGCTTCACTTTGCTCGACGAGACAGGAAAAACGATCGACACGCTCCAGGCTGTTTCGAGGTCCAACGTCTGCAACGCAAAATGGATTCTTCCCGACAAGATCAAGGGCCATCTGTGGTTTGTGGTCGAGGCACCGTCGGTGGGTTTGAAGGGGCGTTCGGATGTTCTGGAGGTGGTCGAACAAGCGAAGATTGGGCCCGTGGAAGCGCTGGACGCGCAGGGCGGCGCGCTATCGAAGGTGGGGATCGGACAAAAAGTGCGCTGGAAAGCCGCGATGCGGGGAGTTCCTGCGGGAACCCAGGCCAAGTGGATCCTCCTTTGCCGACACGGTCCGGCGGATCCCCAGACCATGGCCACGAGGATGGTGGAGGTCCAACAAAGCCAAGCCGTGATGGATTGGGAAGCGAGGGTCGACCTGGACCAAGCCAATACCGCACATCAGACAGAACTTGACAAGTCATCGGAGACGTACCAAGACACCACCTTTGAAGCGAGTTTCCGTTGCCTTGGCGTGACGGCCACGAGCCAGCGTGTGCCGGTGAGCCATTCTCCACTGCGTGGCGAGGATGCGGAAGCGAAGCGAGAAATCTCCTGATGCCCACCGGCACTTCGAGCCTCAAGTTGTTCCCTGGCCAAACCACCCAACACGAAGTGTTCCAAGAAGACGAGGTGAAGTGAAATGGGCAAGCCGGCCGCACGACTCACCGACATGACGGCCCACGGCGGTGCCGTGGTGGGTCCGGGTGTCCCCACCGTGATGATTGGAAAAATGCCCGCCGCAACAATGGGCGACCAGCATGTCTGCCCCATGATCACCCCGGGGACGCCTCCGATCCCGCATGTGGGAGGGCCGATCCTTCTGGGAAGCACCGGAGTCTTTGTGGGGAAGAAGCCCGCCGCCCGCGTTGGCGACATGGCAGTCTGTGTGGGGCCTCCGTCACAAATTGTCCTAGGGTGCTTCACCGTCCTGATTGGCGAGGCGGGAAGCGGATCGCAAGCGGGATCGGCAGGTGCGGCGGCGGCCGCAGGAACGGCCAAGGTGGGCTCGGTAAATAAGATCAAGGCGATCCAGTTCCAGAAGCAGGAAACGTCTCCCACCGAAGCCTACCAGATTCTGGCGACCGTGAAGGACAAAGGGGGGAGGCCTATTGCGGGGATTCGATACCAAATCGAAGATCCGGACGGCAAGATCCTCAAAGGAGCCACCTCTGCAGACGGAACGATTGTGCATAGCGGATACACCCAGAAAGGCGCCTACACACTGCGCCTCGTCGCCTTTGGTGAGGTCAAGTTTTCCCAAAACCCGGTGGCCATCGGGAAAGAAACGTGGATCGCGGCCCAGGTCGATGCCGAAGAGGGCACCACGGGAACGTTCTTTGTGAGCTTGGTTGGATCCGATGGCCGCCGGATTTTTTTGGATCAGGTGGAGAGCAGGGTTTCGGGAAAGAAGCTTCGTTCGAAATGGACAATATCTGTCGATCGCTGGCGAAGTCTGTTCGAGTTGGACAAGCGGTTGTCGGTGACGGGAGTCGAAGTGGTGGCGAGGGTCGACGAGGCTCTTGGGGTGTCGAAAGTGTTTCCGTTGGATTTGGCCTATGACCTCACCGTCCAGGATCACCAGGGCCATTTGCTGGCCAACCAGAAGATCGAAATTTCCCAAAGCGACGGGCAGCTTCTCCAGGCCAAGACCGACGGGTCGGGGAAGGTGAAGCTCAACGCTTCGTCAGGTAGTCGATCGGAGTTCGCAAGCCATCTGGAGGGGCGATCGTGAGTCCCAGGCCTACCAACCACACGCTTTCCAAGGTGCTCGGTGATCTCGAAGCCTTCCTACGGAACTTCCGTCCGTTTGCGGTCGCGGACAGGATGCGCGTCGCTTGGGTGGCCCATCGACCCAATGCTCCTGCCTCTGCCGGGGCAGGCTCCTTTCGATCGATCGCCAAAGGGGCTTCCGGACACGTGGTCGAAGAGCTGAGAATCCGGTTGGCGGGGTTCGGGGGCGTATTGCCAGGGGCTTTGTTCGACGATTCGCTCGAAAAGGCCGTCCAGCAATTCGAACAAGACGTGATGAAACGAGATCCGACAGGAATTGTCGACAAGACCTTTGCCGAACGACTGGACCAGTTCGCCAAGGACTGGCCGATCCACTTTGAAAAGCAATTGAAATGCGGCTGTGGAAAGTGCAAGGGGTTTGGCGAGGGGCGATTCAAGGGCGAATACTCCAGGAAAAATTCCAAGCTGGAGATGTACCACAAGTACGAGTACCCAGGAATCCACCGATCGTTGTTGTGGGCTTGCCGGGCGATCATGCACTATTGTGCCGAGAAGTACAAGGAGGAGATCCGATTCTCTGTTTTTTCCAGTGGCTACCGATGTCATACCGACAATGGAAAGCACATGTCTAAGAACAAAGCCGGCGTGAAGGTCCCGCGAACCACGACAAACCACATGGGAAAAGCCGTTGATCTTGCGTTTGAAACATGCGTTGGCAGTGTTTGGAAAGGAAATGGGCTCGATTCGGTCACGAGGTACAAGTCTTGCAATAAAGTGAGGGATCTTGCCGTTGAGAAGATGAAAGCCAGTATCAGTTGGGCAACCGCGGGTGAATTTGGGTTAGAGCCGGGAGGGCCGACTCCCAGTCCGAAATCAAAACCGAGTGGGTGTGTTGCTCCGACTTGGGTTCACATGGATGTGCGAGAGTGGCAGGCCAAACATCTGGACGACAAATTCTTTGTGCAAAGCCAAGCAAGTCTTGATGGAGATTCGATGGTCGTGGTGGGGTCGGACTCCACCGCGAGGCCACAGCCTTCCGAGCTGCACTTTTTTGACTCTGCCACGACGGCGAAACATCCAGGATGAACAAAAAATCCACCCACAAGTCCTCCCCGAATGTCCTGGCGGGCGTGCCCGAGACGATCACGCATGTGCCGCGCCTCACCATCCAAAAGCTGGTCGATCAGCTTCTGAAGATCGAGAAGGATTACGGGTACGAAACCGCGCTGTTGGGAGTCGAGCGACTGAACTATGTCGAAATCTGTCAGCTCACCCAAGAAAAGCACCCCGAGAACAATCCGCTCCTGATGCCCAGTCGGTTCATGCTGCTTTATGGCGCCACCGACAAGGGATTGGAGGAAAAGAAGCACCTCGACAAATTTCCGCACGAATTGCACCAGGATGCGCCAGAAACGATGTCGGTGGAACGCCTTGCCTGGTTCCTGGGGACACTGGGATGGTATGACGGTCCGTGGAAAGATTCCGAGGATCAAGAAAATGACGACGACGAGGAGATCGGAATGGATCCCCCCCAACTCGCCGGGGAGCTGTTCGGCGCCCTTTGCGCCTACATCGCCCAAGCTCCCGAGCCCATCGCCCAGGAGATTGCAGGCGGCACCCACACCGTCGCCAAGGGACAATGCTTGTCCGACATCGCGGCGATCCACGGGATCCGCGATTGGCGGTTGTTGTGGGAATTGAACCAAGGCGTACTCGGCGGCAATTGGGATGTGATCCAGGCCGGTGTTTCCCTCAAATTGCCCGACACCACCCAGGACCCGTTGGTGAAATGGATCCAGGACCACCAGTGGGAGGAGTACTTGGCCGACAAAGGTTACCAGTACCCGGGAAAGTATTTGAGTCTGACACTTCTTGACGCCAAAGGCGAGGTTCCGAACTTCCCGGTGCCGGTGCGATGCCAGGTCTACCGCTATTGGCCAAGGCCTCTTCTGCTGCACGACATCGAGCTTGCGGCAGGCGATGAGCTGGATCTGTTGGTGCCCGATACAGAACATCTCGCGGTCTGGGTTGACGGCGTGGCGATGGGCTATCACGGACGCAGGTGGCCGTCGTTCGAAGACTTCTTGAAGGAACCGCTGGATGCCCCCCAAATGGATGGATTGGCGGGGAGAACAAGTCTGGAATTGGACCTTCGGGAGATTGACACCGTCGAGGAAGAGGATGCGTTTGCTGGGACAGAAAACGACCTTGCGGGGCGGCGTGCCAACCCGGTGGCTTCACCGCTTCCGAAACTCTCCGAGGAGGCGAAATCTTTCGACTCCCGTGTCGCAAAACCGATTGCCGGTCCCACCTTTTCCTGAGGTTTTGGCATTTATGGCTTCCCCAAAAAAACCTACCAGCGCCGTGTCCCGCAGCTTTCAGTCCCTCGATTCGCGGTGGGAATCGGTCCTCATCGATTGGGGCACCAAACGTCGCGATGACCTTCACGGGACGACGCCGTTTCCTTTTGTGGAGCCAAAAGGTGACAGGCGTCTGAACCAGGTGACGTTTTTTGACAAGAACCCGCTGCGGGAAACGGCCCAGGGTTACAACTACACCCCGGTTTGCGACCTGCTGAAAAATCGCCCACCTGCATTCACCGAGCAAATCGTCGTTCCGATCAAAAGCCAAGATGCCCAAGCGGACAACACAGGAGTTGCCGAGTCTGGCAGGCAGCGCCAAATCCGCCAGGGAATCCGGCAATTGAAGTCGCCGACCCGAGGACTTGTTTGCACCAGCGTCGCGCAATGGATTCGGGTGGAAGTGAAAACCAAAACTCCGGTTCCTGAAATTCCGCCGCTGCGGTTGTGGGCTTTTTTGCAGCCGGCACACATTGGCGGCACACAAGGTGCCATTGCGCAGGATGACAAGGATTGTCGCGATGATTTTCCACGATCTGGTTGGGCCGAATACCACGTGTTGCCGGGAGCTTCATCCTGCATGCGCAAAGATTGGGACGAAGGAAAATCGGTGGAACACGAACTTTCGGGTTCCCAATGGACGTCGAAGCAAATGGATTCGACCACGTTCGTATACAAGATTCGCGTCGAGATCAAGAACCAGCGAACCGCCGCCGACTTGGCGCGTTGGAAGAATCGCAAGGACAAAACTCGTCCGGAAATGGACTGCGAAGCGGGTTGCTGGCTCAAGGTTTGGGTTCGCGACGAGGCGGTCGATTGGGGGGTGAATCCCTCGGATGACGAAACCAACACCCTGCCGGACCGGATGGACGCTATGGATCCGATTTCCCCCGAAATCGATTTCGTGGACCTGCGTCGGATCAAGGCGGCGCACGGGTTTTTGCGCGAGCGCATTTTCTCGGGCCCCGAGAATCCAGAGGAGTTCGGCAAGGCGAGTCCGGTCTACGCGGTGTTGTTCAACGAACACGCCATGGAGCATTTGGTCGAGCTGCACAAACTGTTGAAGCCGGATCCGTCGGGGACGAATCGGCAAGTGGTTTCCCAGGTGGTGTTCAGCGCTGCGGCCTTGTTGTCGGCTGCGGGTTTGCGGTTGGGGTTGGACGTCTGGAAATCCCAAACCCCCGCATCAAGGCCTCCTGATGTCGCCAACGACGTGGTGTGGCCGGATGCGATGGACAAGCTCAAATCCGAGACGATGATCCAGCTGATCGAATCGTTGGAGTTGTCGGCGAACTTGGCGGTTCTGGCCAGTGATGGTTTTGCTCATGATTCCTTGATCGAATCGAGGAAAGCCGCTTCACCCGCATTGGTTTCGTTTTGGTCAAAAATCTACGGGACCATATTTGACTTTGCGTTTGCCGACGGGCCGGCTCATTACCGTGAGTTTTGCTTGAACCGATTGGCCAAACGCGCCGAGTTGTTGAAGGAACGAATCCAGTACACCCAACACGAGCAGGCTGAGCAAAAAGTTGCTGCCGGCAAGAAAGAAGACGACGCCCGAAAGAAACAAGCGGCGTGGGATGCGCACACCCGCAAATCCAAGGGGTTGGGCTTGTTGCGCGGCACTTCAGGTGTTATGGGGAAAGCCAAGACCGAGGCGACGTCCTTTGCCATTGAAGTGCCGGGAAAGTCATGGAAAACAAGTCATTCCTTGCCTGCTCCAGCGGGCGCGCCTCTGCCCATTCCGTTTGTCCCCCTTGTTTGGGGCCTCAAGTATGGAGCGTCGGCCGAATTCAAGCTGACCTTCAAACTCGAGGTCGACGAGAAAACAGCGGAGTGGATTTTCTCGGCCAGATTTTCTGGAATCGGAAAGGCCGAACTTTCCTTTGGACTTCATGCACTCTGGAGCAGTTTGGTTGAGGCCGACAGCGCAGGCGGGGTCGACGACTTTCAGCAGAACAAAAAGAAGTCGAACGATGCAAACCCTCGCGAAGACCTGGCGGCGGTCAAGGCCGAGATCGAAAACCAACGCAAAAAGGCACTGGAAAATCCTTGCCCCGAATGTTTTACGATCTTCCAACTGTTGAAAAAGCTCAACGAGTATGTGGCTTTCGATTTGGAAGTTGGTGCATCGATCGATCTCTCTTCCAGTGTTGGGTTCTCTTTCCATTGGAATCCCGATACGGGCGATCATAGTCTGCGATTCCTTGCGGGAGAGGGGGGAGGCAAAGGGAAAACGGTCGATCGGAAGGATTTTAGGTTGAACCTGGGGTTAAAGGCCAAGGCTCGGGCTTGTGTCTCGGTGATCAAGGTCGACTACCCGCTCGCGACCTTTCCCGGCATCGCCAACGTGGATGCGTTGGGCGCATCCTTTTCCTTGGATGGACAAATTTTGGGGCAACCGCTGCCCGATCGGGAAGAGATCAAGTTCAGGTGGGGGAAGGGACGTTTGGCGGACAAAATATGTCCATGTGGGACTGGGGAACCTTTGGTTTGGGGGAAAACGGCGAAGTTCCGCTTGGATTACTTCGACCTGCCTAAGCCAGAAGTGGCGTTTTGTTTGCGGCAAACCGCATCGGATGCGGAGGTTGACTTTGCTTCTCTTCCCGAAGGGTCCGTTTCCTGTCGGCAATCGGGTTCCAACGGCACCCTGGATGTCGCCCTCACCCTAACCAGCCGAAAAACGCCGCGCGACGACACCCAAATTGCCGCGGGTTCTTGGGGCTTCTCGGAAGCGGTGGTCAAGTCAGAGGTGGAAAGGGTCCAGAAGGGAATTGGTGCGCTCAAGGGGCTTGTGAATTCCGCATTGGGGATGGATGAAGGCGACAATGCGTTGGTCGGCGGGACGACACCTTCTGCCAAATGGATCGAGCAATTGGTAAAAAATCCAAGTGGGGGATCTTTCTTCTTGCACGCCTCGTACCTGAGCACCGAGAAAAGCAAATCGGACCCGTTGCAGATCTTGCGCCCCCATTTGGCCAAGTGCCAGCCGATCGCCAAGCCAGGCTTGGTCCAAATCGCTGTCCAACTCGAGAACTTTTTGGACAACGTGCTGTGGGTCCAATTGCGGAAACGCAGCCCAGGCTCTTCCACGCGGATCTTCACCCAAGATGGCCAAGCCTGGAAAATTTTGTTGATCGAACAAATCACCACCTACGGGCTGAATGGCCGAGCGGGTGTTCTGCAAATCCCTTTGAAGTTTCCCGCCAACACGGAAGAGGTCGGGGAAGTCTATCCTTGGATCAGTTTGGTCCCGCACCCCTCGGGAGTTCTGAACGCCGACTTCGCGCCGCGCCACGAACACGATAGCGAGCGATGGATTGGGGTGGAGCGCTCGAGGTAGGGGGGGTGGTGGACAACACAACGCTCCGGGAAATGTCACGGCTGGATTTGGCGAACTCACGGTTTTCAAAGCGTCGAGCGATTGTTCGGTCGGATATTTGGAATCCATTCTTAACCCAATGTGCATCCCCGAGTCGGTTTATTCGAGTCGAGTTGATGGGCAGGGTGTTCGCAATTGGAGGCTGTTTCGGATGCTTTCCATGTTGCGAGGCCTGTATCATGAGCGTTTACAACGACTTAGAAAAGGAAAAAGTTCTTGACTTGCTCAGAGGTTGCGTGGTATTATCGCTATCTTTTTCCCGAAGGTTGGAGATGTCTTAGACGCCATGCGTCGAGGTGTCCTAGTCGTTCTGGCTTTAAAATCCTGCATCGACCGTTCAGTTTGGTTTCGGAGAAGTTATGCCCCTAATTCTGATGATTCTAGCGCATTTTTTCGGATCCGCAGAGATTGCCAAAGGCTTCGATCGTCTGATGCCAGGAGACCAGCGCGTGTTTCTTGCGCCGTCCGGCTATGTCCTTGCGCTCCAGAGAAATGGTGGCCTTCCTGCGGTCTCCCAGATCAAGAGCGCACCGCGTTTTGTGGAGAATGGGGAACCCATCTTGGGTGGGCTTCATTCCTGGAACCCATCGGATAGTTCCTGGGTCGCCCCGATTTTGGTGAACAACCAGGCGGTCTTGAGGGCGCGGTCCTACGGAAATTCTGTCGGATTTTTAGCAGGTGCAGCCACCAAGGATCTGGCCTTGGGAACCGTTTCCCTTCTGAATCCGACCTGGATCGGCGACAGTCTCTATGCCTTGAGGGATGGAGGGAGTTTGACGCGCTATTTTCGCCAGAATGCGACGGTTCAGTCGGCCGTTTGCAGTGGTCCTTGGATTGGGATGCAGACCTGGATTCAAGATGCGAAATGGTTGGTTTTGAGCTGGGATGCGGCTCAAGTGAGGGGATGGATAGCTGCCGCTAGGAAAGACACTTTGCTGAAGGCCAATGCCAACGGCACCCTTTCCGCCGGCCTTTGGAAGGACGGCGTCACGTGGAGGCTCGTACGCCTTTACGGAGCAGGAAAAGTGGAATGGGGGAATGGCGTAACCGATTCCGTACCAGGTCCCCTCGGAAAAATCCTTGCCGACGGGACTTCGGGGAGTGTCCTGTATTGGCAAGCTGCGACAGGGGACCTCTGGCGCTTGCAACCCGGGTCTCAAGTCCGTTTGGCCACGGGCCTTTCCGACCTGTTGCCCTCAGGTGGTGGGAATCCGACATGGTTGGCTTTGGGGGGTAACCTCGGCATAGGCGTCAACCTAAAGGGCACTGGTGTGGTGCATCTGGGCGAATTCCACCAGCCAAGTGGAATGGGGGTCGCCTCTTTGCGTGTCGATCCGTCCCTCTGGTCGCCGGTCGTCCAGCCAGCACTGCGGGTCACGGCGAGTATGCTTGGGCAAACCGATGCAGCCTGGAAGTTAGCCATCCATGGCCCGAATGGATTCAATTCTTCCGTCGCTGCGGGCATCACTCCTTCGAGCGGTTTTCTGTCGTCGGTTTGGACGGGAGGAACTGCGGTGAATGGAAAATACCGAGCGATTTTATCGGTCACCAAGCCTGGGGATACGGCGATGGATAGCACCGAATTTGAGCTCGATCGGACTCCTCCCGCAAAACTGGCCACCTGGACGGGAACCGGTCTAATTGGGCCGGGTCATGCTTGGACCTGGAATCTATCTGGGGTCGTGGACGATATGGACACTGCCCGAATGGTCCAGGTGGTGGCGCGACTGGTCGAAGTCAAGTCAGGACGGATTCTGTCATGGATGATTGACCCGCGAAGATTGGCGGGTCGCAAGTGGAGCTTTGATGGACGCGACCCGGACGGAGCGTTCCTTCCCGAAGGGGATTGGCGACTCGCTTGGTGGGCGGTGGATTCGGCGGGGAATCGTTCCGATACCGTTCGTGGGACGGGATTGGTGGATTCTCTCTTTCGGATCCGGCGTTCTGGTCCTTCAGTCCAGGCCGAATTCTCGCCATTGGTTGTTCCTTCCGGGCAACCTGTGGAAGGCTGGTTGGATCTGGATCTTGCCTCGGCACCGGGTGCCACGTTGCAGATCGCCGTGGCCAGTTCTCTGGGAGCCAGAGTCGACACGTTTGCGTCGGTAATGGATGCGAAAGGCCACAGCCATGTTCGCAGGCTGTTGAAAGATGCGGTACTGTCTGATGGCGAAAAGTCCTGGAAAATTCGAGCTTACGATGCCAGCTGGATGACTAGCGCCAGTGCAATCTTCTTTGTAGGACGTGTTGGGCCTTCGATCACCTCTCCCGCCGATCAGGAGAAGGTGTTTGCCAGTGGTCTACGGGAAATTCGAGGGGTCGCGCCCGATCCGGATCCTGCGGGAACGCTGGACGCGATCTATCGGGTGGGTTTGCACAAGGGAACGTGGATCGCTCCGGCATCCCCTCGTTGGGACGATCTGGGACGCAGCAATGCCGTGTTGCTTCCGGTTACGGCGGGAACGGTTGCGACGGGGGCTGTATTTGCGCGTAACCGGTCGTCGGTCGACTTCCTCGGATCACCAGGCTCCATCGGTCAGGCCAATCGCTTGGCCTCGGAAGAGCCTTTGGCCGTGCTGGATGCTTCAAGATTGACGGATTCTGTCTACACGCTATCGTTGTGGACGGGCAAAGGCGATTCGGTCAAGGTGGCGGTGCGAACCTTCCGCGTGTTGACCACCCGCGATTCTTCGAGCACCGCCTTGTCCCTGACCTTGCTTCGTCCCTCCACGCCAATTTTGGATCGAACGGATTTGGACACGGCCAACGATGTGCTGCGAATCGCCGCCCTCTTGAACCGTTCCGATGCATCGGACGTGGAATGGCAGGTTTGGTCGAACAGTTCCGAAGGGGTCCCCGTACCGGTTTGGAGTCGTTCGGTGTCCATGAGTTCGGGAAGAGACACTTTGCTGTTCGCGGGTCGCAAATCGGATAACTCGTGGTTGAATGGACCGATCTCGATTGTGGCCGTCGCACGAGTCGGGACCCAGCAGTGGGAAGCGAGAATGGAGGCGACCGTTGTTGGGCTCCAAACCATGGCCAACGACACAGCCCTTGTTCTTGACCCCGATACTTTGGATCTGGGGATTTCTCAGCTTGGGTGGAAGATTCCCAGTCCAAAATGTCGGGTGAGTTTGGCATCCCCCGAGCCGGTTCGGGTCGTGGTCCGCGATTCGTCGGGACGGTTGGTGAACGTGATCTTGGGCACCCAAGACCAGCGACAAATTCTGGCCTGGGATGGGACCGACACGATGGGTGTTCATCGACTGGATCCCAATACCACCGACCATTGGTTCACCATGTCTTTGGAAGTTTCACGCGCGGGGCTTTGGGTACCCTTGGACCTTGACACCTTGGTGCTGGTACGCCAGGTGGCGTCGATGTGGACGGACTCCGGGGTGGTCTCGGTCCAGGGACGCGATCAAGATTCGTTGCGAGTGGCGGATTTGATCAGCGATGTGCGCTTGCGAGCGAAATTGGAAGGGCCTTTGGCCTATTATCCAGACCTTTCTGTCGGGTTCCGGATCACGCCGGAAGGCAAACAGATGGCCCGCCAATTTTTGCCCGTAAACTATCAAGTCGAATGGGCCAAGTCGTACAACAGTTTGGCGGGATTCCAAAATTATTCGGGAAATTGGAAGGCTGAGGCCTTTTATGATGACTGGTTGGAAACCAAAATCGCACACACCAGCATAGATCTCAGCGCGACCTACGTACCCTTTTGGTTCTTTGCCCAAAGGGAAATGTCGGGAATTGGCGCACGCGCCACCGATGTGATTCGCGACCGCGATTCATTAGCATCCTTCACGCGTGACGACAAGATCGGACAACGAATGCTTTTCCGAGGGGCTGAACCGGGCGAGGAGATGCGCTTTGAATCCGGTGGCCGTATCTACAAGTTCAACGCGAGTCGATTTTTTGGGGATGGCCGTAACAAATCGTTTGAGACCAACCATTCAGGGGACGATTTCTTCACATCCAACATTGGGTATTCCGGGTTCCTTGAGGGTTCACCCATCCATCGCAACATGCAAGACCAGGCAGCCCGGTTCAAGATGCTATCAAATTTTCCCAAAAACTTTTGCGAGATTAAGAGCACAAATCAGACATCGATTGAGTGGATGACCCTTCCCTCAATTTCACCCTGGGAAGATTCACTCCTTGTTGAGATGAGGACCCGGCATAACCCAAGCCTTCGCCGGGCTGTCGATTCCATAGCACTTCAGGGTTACTCCTGTCGGTGGAGTCCTTCATATGTTGGCCCCAAAATGTTGATCGAGAAATCTATTTGGAGCCGCGAAGACTCGATTAAACGCGTCGGGGTCCATGACACACTTCAGGGGATTGCCGACTCTTTGGATAAAGAAAACACACCTTACCCCAAGTGGTTGGATTCGGCCTTGAGCATCAGGGAAATTCGACCAGTTGATATTAGACGCCTTCAAATGCTCGCGTTTTTACGGTGGCGCGATTCGGTCCAAGTCGACTCGGTGGATTTCCAGGAATATTTGGACAGTGCTTCCGCCCGCATGTATGGTGCCGGTTGGTACAGCGACTTGAATGTCAGTTCCAATTTCCACATCCACCGCGATTACCAGAGCATCGAGGACGATGGCCATTTCCACCTCACTCCCGACGCTTGGAGCCAACGGTTTTACGTGTTGCCCCCTGGCTACTTGAAGGTGGGAACCGATACGGCTGGGAAACTGTTGTATTCCGTCGACATGATTGCCTTTACGAATCTTAATGAAAGCTCGGATTGGGCCTATGGAGGAGTGACGAAACATTCGACTGTGGGTGATGCACGGATGATCCCAGGAGATGCGGGGAATCGGCAACCGGTGAAATGGCAAGAACGACCTGCCGACAACCATTGGTTCTTCTCAAGAACCACCGGTTCAATTTCCGATGGGCTTTTCTCTACTGATGATCTTGGGAATCA
>CAIKAA010000445.1 GCA_903825275.1 uncultured Fibrobacterota bacterium
AACCCTGCCCCGCCGAGCTGGGTGAATCGGCATCGCTCGATCCGAACGTTTCGCGCGCCCAGAACGCTGACCGCCGAAGCGGCAAAGCCGGAGTGGGCGTCGTAGATGGTGGCCCGCGACGGCCTTGGCCAAGCGATCAACCGTCCCGCGAACCTCTTCGGCACTGCGTGAACTGGAGCCTGCCGTCGACGACAAGGCCTGTGCAGCGGTCGCAATGGCCCGGGCGTGTTCGGCCCCTTCCGCCACCCCTCGGACCGTTTCCGAAGTGGCGGCTTGTTGCTCTTCCACCGCCGCGGCGATGGATTGGCTGGCCGAGACGATCTCGCCCACTTTGCCCCGAATGTCGCGCAAGGCCTTCCCCGCTTCCGACATGTCCTTGCGGATGGCGTCCACATTGGACGAAATTTGTTCGGTGGCGGTGGTGGTGCGCGACGCCAAATCCTTGACCTCTCCCGCGACCACCGCAAACCCCTTTCCAGCATCCCCCGCTCGGGCTGCCTCGATGGTTGCGTTCAGCGCCAACAACCGCGTCTGATCGGAAATCTCGCGGATCAGCGACACCACCTTGCCGATTTCCGCGCCTGAATTTTCCAATCCCTTCACGATCGCATCGGTCCTTTCCAGCTCCCGGGAGGTGGCGTTGGCACGCGAGGACGTTTCGGCGGCGCTTTGGCTGATTTCTCGAATGCTCGCCGACATTTCTTCGGCGATGGTCGCCAGGGATTGGGACTGGTTTTGGACCGCGTTGGCATCCACCGTCAGCGATTGAGATCGTTGAGCCACCTCGACCCCCAGGCGCTCCAAGTCATTGGTGATTCCTTCCAGTTCCCGGCTGGTATTGGCCACCACGGACGACCCGGATTGGATTCCCGATGCGGTCTGAACCAGCGACTGGCGCATGGCTTCCAAACCCAGGCCCAAGGTGTCCGCCTGGGAAACTGGCTCGACAATATTTGACAAGTCCCCTTTGCCGATCGCTTCCGCCTGGATCGAGCGGGCACGCAACAGCTCGATGATTTCTCGGAAGGCCTGGGCCAATTGTCCGATTTCATCTTTCGATTTCACTTCGACTTCGATCTTTGTTTCCCCTTTGGCCACCCGTCCCGCCGCACTTGACAATTTCTGCAAGGGGGGGACGATCCCCCTTCTCAACCACTGCCAACTGGCGATCGACGCCACGCACAACAAGAACAATAACCCATAGAGATAGCGGTGGTCCTGCTGCAAGGCCTCGTCGTAGCCCGTGTTCGCCAAATTCATCTCCTGATCAATGCTTTGGGTGAATCCGCCCAAACGGTTGTGGATCTGGGCGATTTGGTCATCCGCAAGGTCGTCCAAATGCCGGGTCGGATGCTCGCGTTGGCCCTGGGATTCCAAGACCTGGACCATGGCGTCTCCCAAATGGTCCAGAGAATCGAGCGCCTGAACGGATTGATCCACCCACAACGACTCTTGGGCCACATCGGCAAGTCCCTTCGCCGAGTCAAACTGGGCATGGGCTTGTTTCACGAAAGTTTTCCAAGCACTCTTACGGTCCTGGGTGAGTTCATTGATCTGGAGGTCAGCCAAAATTCGATAGCCCTCGGCCCCCAAGTTCGACATTCGCTCCATTTGCAAGGCATCTTTGGCGCGCTGATCCATCACCGACTTCATCTGGGACAGTTTCATTTGGCTGTTCCAAATCATTCCCGTCGCCACCATGGCGACTGCGAAAAGACACCCGAACGACGCCGCAATCCGCCGCCCAATTCCCTGACGGACAAGATTTTGAAGCTGGATCATTTTTGCACCCCCCATTTTTGACTGCCGAGCCGAGAGATTATTCCATAATTTTCAAGCTGTCGTGAACCGGGACAACGGCGTGGTACGATCTGTAGGGATCGGGCATGATCCCTACCACGGTTTTGCAAATCGGTTTCGTACCACGCCGTTGTCCCGGCCCTTCGGGCGAAACCTGCCCTGAGCAAGCGAAGCGCGTCGACTGCATCGAGTCCAAATCCCCGGCAGGGCACCTCTGGTGCCAAGGGTCCCTGGCGCGATGCCATGAACCTGATCTTGCACGGCTGCCATTTCGGCCCCGGTAGGAGCGCCCTCCTCGATGTAGCAAACCGACTTGTGCTTTTTGGGGAGGGCACTCCAAGGACGGGGATGGCTGGAGCCGAAGATAGAGATCATCCCATGACTTCCGCCCAACAGCGATTCCCGGCGCACAGGTTCCTACCTTTGGGGCGAGGTTCAGATCGGCGAACAGGTCTTTGGGGATCAATGCCCCGACCGCCCTTTTTTCACGAGGATTCCATGAGCAAGGTTCCTGTCCTGGTCATCGCCGGTTACGGCATCAACTCCGAAGTCGAATTGGTGAACGGGTTCGAGCTGGCGGGCGCTGCGGCGCACCGGGTGCATCTGTCGGACATCGTCGATGGCCGGGTCAAACTTTCCGATTACCGGATCCTGGCCTTTCCCGGTGGGTTTTCCTTTGGCGACCACATCGCCTCGGGCCGGGTCCTGGCGGTGAAAATCCAGGCTCACCTGGGCGAACAGCTGCGCGAAGCCGTGGCCGGTGGCGCGCTGGTGATCGGCATTTGCAACGGATTCCAGGTGATCACCAAGCTCGGACTTCTACCTCTCACGCAGGGTGCACCCAAAGTGGGGGAAGAATTCCAGCAAGAAGCCACCCTCACGCACAATGATTCGGGCAAGTTCGAGGACCGCTGGTGCCCCATCGTCGCCGACCCTGCTTCGCCCTGCCTTTGGACCCGAGAATTAGACCGTTTCGAACTTCCGGTGCGCCACGGCGAAGGAAAGTGGATCCATCGCGACGAGGCGATCCGCAGCCAGATTTTGGACCACCACCTAGCCTGCTTGAAGTACGGGTCGTCGGACTATCCGGCCAATCCCAACGGCTCGCAGGACGACATAGCAGGTGTCTGCGACCCGACGGGACGCATTTTCGGGCTCATGCCGCACCCCGAAGTTTTCTTGCGCGGCACCCAACACCCACGCTGGACCCGGGGCGCGTACGATCCGAGCGCCGAAGGGGCTGGTCTTCAAATTTTGCGCAACGGAGTCGTTGCCGCCGCCTGACACCCCAAATCGTCCCTTTCATGGATCTCATAAATCCGTGGCAGGTCGACGCGGGGCAATGGCAGAATGTGCCATCCATGGAATCCATCCACATCCCAACAGTCATCATCATCGACGACGATCCGCTGGGGTTGGAGATCGCGGTGGTGGCATTGCGCCACATGGAGCCCACTTGGAACATCGTGAGCTTCGAAGAGCCCCATGCAGCATTGGAACTGGCCTGGGAACTGCCGCAATGCGTGGTGGTTTCGGATTGGATGATGCCCAGCATGGATGGACTGGAGATCGCCAAGCGGTTGCGCCAACGCGAAGAAGACGCCGGACACGCCTACCATGTGCTGTTGGTGACCGCTCGAACCAGCATCGCGGACATGGAAAAGGCATTGGAATACTCCAACGACTTCATGATCAAGCCCTACGATCCCCGAGAATTGCGCGCCCGCATCCGGGCCGGAATCCGGCTGATCTCGCGCCAATCGCGGTTGCTGGCCGAAAACGTCAATCTCGCCGCCCAAGCCGAAACCGACCCACTTACGGGACTGCGCAATCGACGAGCCGCCTTCGACCTGGCCCTCAAGGAATTCGACCGCTACCGCCGCCGTCGCCATCCCGTGGCGGCCATCATGATCGACATCGACCACTTCAAACAGGTGAATGATTCCCACGGCCATGCCGCAGGCGACGCCGTTTTGCGGGATGTCTCGCGGATTTTGACCGGGGGCTTGCGCCCCTACGACACCCTCGCCCGCTGGGGAGGAGAGGAATTTTTGGTGCTGTCGCCCCACTGCTCCTTTTCCGACGCCCTGGGATTGGCCGAGCGCCTTCGCAAAAGCCTGGCCCAAGCGCCGCTGGCCCTGCCCGACGGGGGAAACATCGCCGTCACGGCAAGCTTTGGAGTCGCTAGCGCCTCCTCCGCCGCAGACACGTTGGATGCTGTCGCAAAATCTTCGGACCGCGCCCTCTACTTGGCCAAAAAACGCGGACGGAATCTGGTCGCTGGTGCCATCGATGTCCCGGAAATCCAAACCTTTGTGACCTCGGGGATTCCTCTCGAACCACCGGGCTGACCTCCGCGAGCGGTAGGTTTTTGGGGACCGCCAACTCGGGTCCACCGAGCAAGCCATTGGCACCAAAGGTGCCCTGGCGGTTTCGGAATACTGTAGACGTCGATAAGCTCAGGGGCCCCTCAGGACTGGCTTTCAGAGATTCCAACCCGAAGCGATCCAATCGAGGTAGATTTCCCCCCATGACCGATTCTGTCGAACTTCGCAACGAGCTTCTTGAACTGGTGATGCAGACCGCCGCCAAAGGCGAACGCGAGCTTCCCTCTTTGCGGGACCTGTCCGCTCGCTACGGCGTGGCGCCCAACACCGTGAAGCGGCTTCTTTTGGAGCTCGACGGTGAGATCAAGGTCTTTGCCATCCATGGCCGGGGATTTTTCCTCCAGTTCCCCAACGACCCACCGCTTCTTTCCGACGACTCGGACAGCCTGATGGAATCCGACGTTCCACCTGAATTGTTGGAGCGCATCGAGGTCGACCTGCGCTACTCTCCAGTGCCCG
>CAIKAA010000446.1 GCA_903825275.1 uncultured Fibrobacterota bacterium
CCGGTGATGCGGAAGTGGTTGGCAAGCCCTGCGCGGCGTGCGATCGTGTAGGCTTCGGCCACCTGCCGTGCCGACTTGATGGGCACCTTGTTGGCGTTGCCGTCCTTGGCCCGTTCGTTGAATCCGCAGAACATGCAATCCAGCCCCTTGTCCTTCAGCGAGCACTCGGCGCTGTACATCACGTGGATGCCGCCTTCGGGGTTCAGGCCCGCCACGTCGCGCAGCCGCACGCCCGAGCTCAGAGGCGTGTCGGCCACGGGATTCGGCACGTGGAAAGCAATGGGTCCCACCCGTTTGCCATCGTCGTACAGCACGACGGCGTCGATCTCGACTTCCAGCGAATAGGGGGTCCACTTGGCGAAACGCGAGCGGGCCGAAATGCCGTGGGGAAGGTCGAAACTGGTCAAACCGGTACGACGCACGGCGACATGCGTGAGGCTTGTTTGGTCTTGGAAGCGGGCAATGGCCTCGCGATCAAACCGCACGCCCTGTTCGGCGAGCTTCAGCCCCAATAGCACCTCTTCCAGCAGCACCTGTTTCTGGGCTTCGCGATCCACGGTCGGTGCGGCGAGGGAGGTTTTGCCATTTGGCTCAAGTAGGTCTGTTGACATATTCTGTCCTGGTTCTTGAAGTTTGAGTTGGATAGGTTTTTAGAGAGCGGCGTAATCAATCGAAGAATGTCGGTCCAAGCGGCGCGTCACCTGGGGCAACGGATACTTCAGGCCGCTGGCGCAGTTGAACAGCACCACCCGATCGGTCTTTTTGACCCGTCCATCGGCCAGCGACCGCTCGTAGGCGGCCACCGTCGCGGCCCCTTCCGGACACAGCAGGAATCCGTCTTCCACGGCGGTGCGGTTCAACGCGTTGGTGATGGCTTGGTCGTCGACCGCGATCGCGAAGCCTTGGCTTTCGCGCACGGCGCGCAAGATCAGGAAATCGCCCACCGCTTGCGGCACGCGGATGCCGGACGCCAACGTGTGGGCGTTTTCCCAGCGCGGCGCGTGCTCGACTCCCTC
Organism: uncultured Fibrobacterota bacterium; assembly: GCA_903825275.1. GTDB lineage: Bacteria > Fibrobacterota > Fibrobacteria > UBA5070 > UBA5070 > UBA5070. Next base: position 1,017 of record CAIKAA010000446.1, read on the forward strand.
TTCCCAGGCCTTGACCATAGGCGCGCACCCCGACGCCTGCACCGCGACCATGCGCGGCAATTTTGGTCCAATCCACCCGATGGCCAGAAGTTCGGCGAAGGCTTTCCACATGCCGATCAACCCCGTGCCGCCACCGGTGGGGTAGAAGATCACGTCGGGGACTTCCCAGCCCAGTTGCTCGGCCAGTTCCAGCCCCATGGTCTTCTTTCCCTCGATGCGGTAGGGCTCCTTGAGGGTGGACACGTCGAACCATCCGGTCTTGGACTTGCCCTCGCCCACGATCTTGCCGCAGTCGTCGATCAGACCGTTGACTCGGTAGATCGTGGCGCCTTGCAGCTCGATCTCCGAGACATTCACTTCGGGCGTGTCGGCCGGACAGAAAATGGTCGAACGGATTCCCGCCCGACTGGCGTAGGCAGCCAAGGCCGCGCCCGCATTTCCGTTGGTGGGCATCGCCACGCGATGAATTCCCAGCTCCTTGGCCATGGACACGGCCATCACCACGCCGCGGGCCTTGAACGATCCGGTGGGCAATCGCCCTTCGTCCTTGACAAGGACCCGGGAGGCTCCCAGTCGATTTTCCAAAGCATTCAATCGCACCAGCGGGGTTTCCACTTCTCCCAAACTCACGACATTTTCCACCCGGCGCACGGGTAGGAACTCGCGGTACTTCCACAAACCACCCGGACGCCGGGCGAGGTCGGTTTTGGTCACCGCCGTTTGGATCCCCTCCAAATCGTATTTGACCAAAAGCGGACGTCCCGCATCGGACAAATTGTGAACTTGGTCGGGCGGATAGATCTTGCCGGTCAGACCGCACTCCAAGTGGGTCACGAAGGTGGGACGCGCTTGGGTTAGGTTTTCATCAAAGGACATGTCTGGAAGTTCCGATCAAAAGAAGGATTGGCCCGGTTTCAGGAAGCGGCTTGGGCCGATGTGGCTTCGAACGACAATTCCTGTCTACGCTCGGGAGTCGAGGCGACGGCGGCCAGCAACAGGAAGGCGGGAACGAACAGGAGGAAGGTCCCCGAAGTTCCCACAAGGTTCGAGAGCTGGCCCCCCAGCATGGGTCCGAGCGATGCCCCAGCCCCGATGGCCGCGGTGAACAGCGACACCGTCTTGCCGCGGCTGCCGCGCACCATTCCCTGGCGCGTGGCGGTGACCAGGTTGAACAGGCCCAAGCCAATCCCCATGGTGGCGGCAAAGGCAGCCAGAGACAGATATTGTCTGGATAATCCGATGCCCACCAGCGAGAGCGAGGTGGCCACCGCGGCCAGCAAATACAGTTTGGAGGGCGAGATCTTGGGCACGAATTTGCCCGCCAAGAACACCGTGGCGATGAACACGCCGCCTTCCATGCTGATCAACGCCGAGGCATGGGACGCAGATCGGTGCATGCCGACCACCACGATGGGGACGACAAAGGCGGCGAAGCACGAGAAACAACCGGTGGCCAACGCTTCGGTCGCCAACGGCAAGCCCAGCGGGTTGTCGCGCCAGACCTCGCGGAAATCACCCCACTGGGCGGCGATTCCCCGAAAGAGCCCGATGTTGGCTGCACGAGGAGTGTCGCGGTGGAACAAAAACACCAGCGTCGTGGGAACCAACGTCAGGGCCGACAGGATCCGGAAGACCGTGGACAAATCCAGCACGGCCGCCGCCCATCCGGCAAATAGAGGTCCCAAAAAGGTCATGCCGATGGACATCGAACCTTTGAACCATCCCACTTTGTCCAACCCCAAATCCTTGATCCGCTCAAAAAACGAGGCGTTGAGCGACGTCCCTTTGATGGATCCAAAAATCCCGGCTACGCCTTGCAGAAGCACCAGGTGGAAAGGGATGGAAGCGAAGGGAATGGAGAAGGTGAGCAGTGTCGCCACCAGGCTTCCAAGCAGGAACAGCCGTCGGGCACCGAAATGGTCCACCAAAAGCCCGGCGGGCACCACCAAGAGCAGCATCCCCACGCCCGAGATGCCTCGGATCAGGCCGATTTGGGCTGTGGAGGCCGCGAGCTTGAGGGCGAACAACGGCACCGCCAACTGCAGGGCGCCAGCCACGGCTCCACTCACCACGTTCAACACCAGGTAGCTGGTCAGTACCGCATTTGGCGAGACCGATTCTGATTTGGGCGAAGACATTATCTGTCCTTGTCGGAAATTGGATCGTAGAGGATCCGTAACTCGTCATTCATTGCAAACAGATCGGAGGTCCATTCCCCCCCGCTCGTCCTGAGGAGC
>CAIKAA010000447.1 GCA_903825275.1 uncultured Fibrobacterota bacterium
ACACTTTGTATGCCGCCGGCAATTACCGGATCATGAAGTATCCGCTATCGGATCTGCCCCAAGTCACAGCGGCCAACAAAGCGCTGTGGGGCTGGCCTCCCGATTCGGTAAACACCACACCCTAGCTTTGCGGAGGCGATCAGGTTCTTGGCTAATCCCCTAAACCCTTCGACGAGTGCCTATTCCATGGGAGGTGATTTGGACTAAAGTAGGTCGGCGGCCAATTCGGCCAATTCCGAACGTTCTCCCTTTACAAGGGTGACGTGCCCGGCGATGGGGTGTTCATTGAACTTTTTCACGACATGGGTGAGTCCGGACGAATGGGCGTCCAAATACGGCGTGTCGATCTGCTGGAGGTCTCCGGTCAACACCACCTTCGATTTTCCCGCTGCTCGGGTCATCAAAGTCTTGATTTCGTGGGGCGTCAGATTTTGGGCTTCATCGATCACAATGAAAGCGTCGTTGATGGAGCGGCCCCGCACGAAGGAAAGCGCTTCCAGCTCCAAAATGCCTTGTTCCAAAAGTTGCTGGAGCTTGTAGGTGTGTTGGCCGTGGCCGTTTTCCGAACCCTTTTCTTTTCGCTCGTCGCCCAAGAGAAATTGGACGTTGTCAAAAATTGGTTTCATCCAGGGGTGGATCTTTTCGTTCACATCTCCCGGGAGCCAGCCCATTTCCTTGCCCACCGATACCAGCGGGCGCATCACCACGATCTTGCGATACAATTTCTTCTTGGTGTCCAACACTTGTTCCAGCGCCGCAGCCATGGCCAACAGGGTTTTGCCTGTACCCGCCTTTCCCACCAGAGTGACAAGTTTTGTCGATGGATTTTTTAGCAAGGCCGAGGCGAAAATCTGTTCCCGGTTGCGCGGCATCAGGGTCCACATGCGGCATTCGTCCTTGATCAATCGGCGCAGCATGATCCCTTCGGGGTGCCGTTCCACCGCCGCCAAGGCGGATTTTCCATGGCCATCGCTTCCCGAACCGAGCATGGTGATGCATTGGTTTTCCCGCAAGCCCTCGCCCTCGGGTCCCAACTCGGATTGGGCCAGCCATCCTTCGCGCATCAAGCGGTCGACCAAAGCATCCTCCACCCGGATCACCGTGGTGTTGTGGGTGAGCTGGTCGACGTTCTTGATCTTGCCCTTCTTGTAATCTTCGGTGACCAAGCCGCAAGCGTGGCCCATCAAGCGCACGTTGGTGTCTTTGGAAATCAACACGACCGGGCGATCGGGTTGTTCAGTAGCCCAGCGCAAGGCGGTGGCGATGATTTCGCGATCCTTGCGGGCCTGGTCGAATTCCTTGGGGACTTGGTCCACATAATCGCCGGCTCCCGAGATCCGGATTCCACCCGTGGCAGGAGGGGGGAGGGGGACGAATTCGAGCAACGTGGCGTGCTCTTCCTTCAACTTGTCCAGCACCCGGGAAAATTCGCGGGCGTTGAAGGCCTTTTGGTCCTCGCCGGTTTTAAATCCGTCGATTTCCGAAATCAGGGCCAGCGGCACGACAATGTCGTTGTCGCCAAACGTCTGGATGCACTGTGGGTCGTGGATCACCACCGAAGTGTCCAGAACGAAAATCTTGCGCACATCGCTCATGAGATTGGTCCTCCCGTCTACATGGTACTGCAATCCGCAAGCTTCGCCCACCCCTCTGATCGGAGATCTTTCTCCTCGGGTCTGATACCCCGAAGCCTGTCCCGAGCGAGGTCGAGGGGCTTGCTTCGTGTTCTCCGACCCGAGATGGCTGGCTGGAGCCCCCCGCAGGCATGCTCCGGGGGGATTTTGGCTAAAACCGATTCCGGGCGCGAACCTGCAACAGCGCGTCTTGCCAGGTGCGCGTGTCGTCCCGACCGGCCACCACCAGATCAATCTGCCAGGTCGGCAGAACCAGGGACATCCCTACGCCTTCCGACCATCCCCAGGCCTCGACCCACGATTGGTCTTGGGTGCGCAAAGCCCGCACTCCGGGTTCCCAAAAGGCGTACACCCCACCTCGCTCGCGGGACCCCACTCCGGCTTGGGTGACGAGCCAGCCCCACGAGGGACTGCGTGGCGATCCTTCTGGCCAACCTCGCCATCCGGCAATTCCTCCCGGTGCGATGGCTTCTGAAAGCCCTGCGGTGCGGTCCAAGGGCCAGATGGCACGAGCTTGGAAACCAAACCGCAAATCCACAGGGCCAATTTGGGGCCAAATCTCGCTGCCAGTGCGGACGCGGATCCGGGCGAAGGTGCCGGTATCCGATTCGATGCGAACGGCTTCTAAATCCAAGTTCGCCAAAAGATCACCAACTGGCCAAATCGCGGGAGGGAGGCGGCGCCAAGCAAGGGTTGTTCGCGATCCGAATTCGCTCATTTGTGGCCCAAACAACGTGTCCCCCAAAATGCGATCGCTTCGGCTGGCTGCGCTGAGGCCGACTCCCACTTCTAGGCGCCCCTCCAATAGGGACCAGACCAGATCCGAGCGTCCTTCCAAAGCTTGGGAAAAGCTGTCGTAGGCCAAATTGCCGGATAGGTCCAACCGTGCATCGAGAGATCCTAACCACGGTTCTTTCCAGTGGGCGTGGGCCCGGATCCCCTGTTCGCCTTGGCTGATCCCGAAATCAAGGTCGCGGGCGGTCCCCCAAAGGTTGGCCAGTCGCGTTTCGACATATCCTTGAGTCGATTGGCCGCGTGACCAGGAAGCTGCGGCTTCCAAAAAGCTCGATGGTAGATCTTGGAGCCGGACCACCCCATCGGCCAAGGCCATGCGCGGGACCTTGCGGAGGACGGGATTGGCCATGGCCTCGACATACCCTGTTTGCAAAAGGCGCCTCTGGACGGCATCTAAATCGGATGGGTTGGCGGGGTTTCCACTCGGGAGTCGGCCGATCCGATCCAGGGTGACCGCCGTCAGACGGCTTTCGCCCAGATTTCGCAAATGGCCCCAGATCAAGCGGCCATTGGAAATGGTTTCGATCTTCAAGGTGATGCCAGAATCTGTCAGAACGGCAGATTGGGCCGTGGCAGAGGCGGTCAAAAAACCCTGGGCCACGACCGAATCAACGGTTTCGACCAGCTGGTGCCGGATGGTGGACGAATCGAAGGGTTGTCCCTTAAGCCGCTTGGGGCCGCTCATCCTTTGGGCTCCAGATCCCACCAAATCCACCGAATCGATCCGGGACGTCAAATCAACCTGGGCCGGGGCCCCGCTCTGGGCCAAGGCCCAAAGGACGACCCACCCGATCACATCACATCCACAGGGTCCACATCGGCGAAGACCCGCAAGGTTTTGGGAGCTGGAGTGGAGGTCAAGGCCTCCAAAATGGTTCGCCGCAATTCATTTGACCGGTCGATCGGACTTTTGCACAACAGGTGTTTGCGATGACGGCGCGCCACGATGGCGATGGGGGCGGGAAGCGGGCCCATGGCGGCGCCTCCGATCCGTTGGAGGGCCAGAGAAAGCTTGCGGGCAAGTTTTGTGATCCAGGCTTCGGCCTCGGCTTCATCTTCCCCCGAAACTTCCACCAAAACCATCCGCGAAAAGGGAGGTAAAGACAGGATTTGTCGAGTCTCCAGTTCGCGTTGTGCGAAGGCATGGAAATCGTGGGATAAAACGTCGCGGAGCAATTCGTCGTTGGGACGTCGGGTCTGGAGCAAGGCGGTGCCGGGAAGGTCGGCTCGCCCTGCGCGTCCGCACACTTGGCACAAGAGCTGGAAGGTTCGCTCGGCGGCGCGGAAATCGGGCATTCCAGAACCGATGTCGGAATCTGTTACTCCCACCAAGGTGACATCGGCAATATCGTGTCCCTTGGCGATCATCTGGGTCCCCAGCAAGATGCCGCCACCGGACAGGAAATCTCCCATCGCCTGTTCGTGGGCACCCTTTCGGGACGCCACGTCGCGGTCCAAGCGCACCACCGGGATTCCGGGAAACAGCCGCTCCATTTCGTCTTGCACCCGTTGGATGGCCCAGCCTTGGGGCTCGGGCGAGGGGCCGCCGCAAGACGGACAAGCTTTGGGAGAAGGGAGGATTTTGCCGCAATGGTGGCAGACCAGACGACCCATTTTCTGGTGCCAGGTCATCCGCAAGCCCGGGCATTCGGGGCATTCCACACTGGCGCCGCATTCCAGGCATTCAGCCACCGGGGCCCAGCCGCGGCGGTTGTGGAGCACCATGACGCGTTCGTTTTTCGCCAAGGTTTCGGCGATGGCGACACGCAATTGCGGAGAGAGCGAAGTGCCGGTGGCCTTGCGGCCTTCGCGTAAATCGATGGTCCGGACCCTAGGCAGGCTGCCAGCGGCGCGTTCGGGCAAATCCAACAGTTTGTAGCGGCCCGAGCGGGCGTTGTGCCAGCTTTCCAGGGACGGGGTGGCTGAACCCACGACAACCGGGATGGAACAGCGCCGCGCCAGCCAGATGGCGGCGTCGCGTCCATGGTAGCGGGGCGAATCGCCGTTTTGCTTGTAAGAGCCGTCGTGTTCCTCGTCCACCACCAAAAACCCTAGATCGAACAACGGTGCGAACAAGGCGGACCGGGGTCCCAAGGCGACGCGGCAGGATCCATCGCGCAACGAGGTCCAGGCGGTGGCGCGCTCGCTGTCCGAAATCTGGCTGTGCAGGGTCGCGACCCGTTGGCCCAACGTTTCGGCGGTTCGCTTGACGGTCTGGGGGGTCAACCCGATTTCGGGGACCAAGATCAAAACCTGACGGCCTTGGTCCAGCGCCGCAAGGGCTGCGTCCAAAAAGACCGCGGTCTTTCCCGATCCAGTAATTCCATGGAGCAGAAAGGGAGTGAATGTTTTGGCGGCGATTGCCTCTCGCATTTGGCTCGAGGCATCGGCTTGGCGAGGATTCAGATGGAAAGGCACTTTGGCCTGGGCTGAGATCGAGTCGACATCAAGAGCCGAAATGTCAAATTCTGACAAGGCTGATTTTTTCTTGGAGGCCG
>CAIKAA010000448.1 GCA_903825275.1 uncultured Fibrobacterota bacterium
CTCAATCGAGTTGACAAAATCTGGCTTTTGCGGAAAAAGGCTGGTTTCCCTTCGAAGGACTGGAGAAAAATTCGTCGATAAATCGAACTGGTTCCCAGGAAGGTGCGCGAACAGCTGCGGACGATTTCCATCGAATCGGAAAGGATCGTTTCAAGTCGTCCGGGACGCGATCATCTATCTTACCTAGTCAGGTTTGCAACTGTCGTGGATTCTCATCCAAGGAGCCCCTCTCATGGAACGCGTCATCATCGTCGGATCGGGGCCTGCAGGCCTGACCGCTTCCCTTTACGCCGCTCGAGCCGATCTCAGTCCCCTTTGCATCGAGGGATGGCAGCCGTTGGGTCTTTTGATGACCACCACCGAAGTGGAAAATTTCCCGGGATTTCCCGAGGGGGTGATGGGGCCAGAGCTCATGATGAAGATGCGTGAACAAGCCGAGAAGTTCGGGACTCGTTTCATCACCGAAAATGCCTCCAAACTCGAGCTTTCCGGAGAAATCAAGAAGGTGTGGGTCGGGGAAACTTGTTACGAGTCTCGCACCGTCATCCTGGCGACGGGAGCAAGTTCAATCAAGGTGGGCATTCCCTCCGAAGAGACTTATTTGTTCGGCAAGGGAATCAGCACTTGCGCCACTTGCGACGGGGCCTTTTATAAAAAGATGACCGTGGCGATCATCGGTGGTGGCGACAGCGCGATGGAGGAAGCGAACTTCCTGACAAATTTTGCCAGCAAGGTTTACTTGATCCATCGCCGCAACGAATTTCGGGCTTCGAAGATCATGGTGGATCGCACCAAGAACAATTCCAAAATCGAACTGGTGACGCCCTATGTGGTCGACGAGTTCCTTGGGGATGGAAAGCTTTTGAACAGCCTTCGTCTCAAGAATTCCCAGACCGGAGATTTGAAAACAATCGAGGTTTCAGGGGCGTTTGTGGCGATTGGCCATAAACCCAACACGGAACTTTTCGCCGACCAGATCGAGCTGGATGAAAAAGGCTATGTAAAGTGCCAGGGACGCAGCCAACAAACGTCTCTCCCCGGCGTCATGGCCGCTGGCGACCTCCAAGACACCACCTACAAGCAGGCGATCACCAGCGCCGGGTCGGGTTGCGTCGCTGCGTTGGATGCGCAGCATTATCTGGAACACCACGGCTGGTAAGTCCTGGAACCGGCGCTGGCGCTGTGCCACCGCCGCAGGCGGTGGAGGTCACTCCCAGAATGCCGGGTCGGGTTGCGTGGCGGCACTGGATGCACAACATTACTTGGAACACCACGGCTGGTAAGTCCTGGAACCGGCGCTGGCGCTGTGCCACCGCCGCAGGCGGTGGAGGTCACCCCCGGAACGCCGGGTCGGGTTGCGTCGCTGCGTTGGATGCGCAGCATTATCTGGAACACCACGGCTGGTAGGGATGGGAGCAATCTGTTGGAATTGCATTATTTTGGGCCAGGACCCTTGACACCACCCACTTGATGCGGTATATTCCGATCTCTCGACGCGGGGTGGAGCAGTCCGGTAGCTCGTTGGGCTCATAACCCAAAGGTCGTAGGTTCAAATCCTGCCCCCGCAACTAACAAATGATCTGAAGAGATCCGACTAAGGCCGGGAACCCCGATAAAAAAAGGGATCCCGGCCTTTTTCGTTGTGTCTGGTTTCCGGGGTGTTCCGAAAAGATGTGGCAGAAACCGGATATTTTGGGTACCTTATGGGGACCTTCTCGGCCAGAGCCTTCAAAACAGGGCCGGAAAGCACTCCAGAGGTACCCAAAATGCCGAAGCTCGCAGAACCCAAGGCCGCTACCGTCTACTCCAACGCAGCCCCCAAGGAAAAGGAGTACTCGATTGCAGATGGTCGAGGGCTCTACCTGGTCGTGAATCCAAATGGCATCAAGCTATGGGACTTTCGCTACCGTTTTGGAGACCGGCGCCGGAAGATCGCCATCAAGGGTGGGTACCCTGCGGTCAATCTCAAGGCTGCGCGAGAGACCGCGGAACGGTTCCGAGCCATTTTGGCCCATGGCGATGATCCAGCCGAGATCCGCAAGGCGGGGGAAGAGGATCGGGCCAGAATCGACCTGGAAGCCCGCCAAGAGGCTGCAAAAGCCGCAACGACTTTTCGAAAGGTTGCCGAGGAGTGGATGGCGGTTCGGCTTGCCCATCGCTCTCAGATCACACGCCTGGGGGTACAGCAACGGTTTGAGCGGAACCTCTTCCGCGTTTTGGGAGACCGGCCCATTGCGGAGATCACCGCGCCGGAATTGTTGCAGGAGATTCGAAAAGTCGAGCGACTGGGAAAGCTTGAAACGGCACATCGGCTTCTTGGCGCATCCGGTCAAGTGTTCCGGTACGCCATCGCCACGGGCAATGCCGAGCGGGACGTCGCCGCCGACCTTCGGGGGGCACTCTCCACTCCCAAGACCGAGCACCGGGCCGCACTGACCGATCCAAAGGAGTTTGGCCGCCTCCTGCAGGATATCGACGTCTACCAGGGCTGGTATGCCACCAAGTACGCTCTTCAGCTGCTTCCCATGGTCTTCACTCGTCCGGGCGAGCTGCGATTGGCGCAATGGTCGGAAATCGATTTCGGGCGGGCTCAGTGGGACATCCCCGCAAGCCGGATGAAGATGCGTAATCCCCATACGGTTCCGCTTTCCAGGCAGGCCCTGGCGCTTCTCCGTGAGCTGCACGAGCTTTCCGGGCATGGTGCGGTCCTCTTCCCGACTCCCCGACAGAAGGACAAGCCAATCTCGAACGTGGCGGTGTTGAATGGTCTGCGGCGCATGGGCTATGGAACGGAAGAGCAGAGCGCCCATGGGTTCCGGGCCACTGCACGGACACTTCTCGACGAGCGGTTGCATGTGAATCCGGCCTACATCGAGGCGCAGCTAGCCCACAAGGTTGCGGATACACTCGGCACTGCGTACAACCGCACACAGCACCTGGATGCACGTCGCGAGATGATGCAAACCTGGGCCGACTATCTGGACAA
>CAIKAA010000449.1 GCA_903825275.1 uncultured Fibrobacterota bacterium
GCTCCAAGTCGCCAAGCTAACCCTTACCGGAAGCCAGCGCCTAAAGCGAGATCTTTGATTGGGGCTAAGTCGTAACAAGGTAGCCGTATCGGAAGGTGCGGCTGGATCACCTCCTTTCTAAGGAGTAAACGACAACCAACGCGAGAGCAATAAGATCTAACCCCATCCGGTGGATCAGCTCTACAGCATAGTCTGCACAATCAATCCTACCAAAGTGTTTCCTAAGCGCTACATCGTATTCGGTGTGGCGCTTTTTTGTTTTTGATCGGAAAATTGGGACAGCTTTCTCTGTCTGTTTTTGTCAACAGAGGCCACTGATGAACGACGAAATTCCGGACATTCCCTCCGATTTCCAGCCAGAACCTCGCCAGGGGATTCTGCAAAAAATCCGTCGTTTTGTCCTGGGGGGGGAACGCAACCCTTTCGACAACTCGATTTTCCACAACATGTCGCTCCTGCCTTTCTTCGCTTGGGTTGGTTTGGGTGCCGACGGTTTGTCTTCCTCCTCCTACGGCCCCGAAGAAGCTTGGCATGTATTGAACAATGTCAATGCGGGATGGCATCCTCATCTTGGGCTGTTCGTTGCCCTGGGAACGGCCATCACCGTTTTCATCCTATCGGCCGGTTATTCCCAGATCATTGAAATGTTCCCCTCGGGCGGCGGTGGCTATCTGGTGGCCTCCAAGCTGTTGAGTCCTTCCGTTGGCATGGTGTCCGGTTGCGCCTTGATGATCGACTATGTGTTGACCATCTCGCTCTCGGTCGCGGCGGGTATCGATGCGATCTATTCCTTTCTGCCTCCCGAACTCTTGGAATTCAAATTCGTCACGGTCATCGCGGGAATCTTCGTCCTGACGGTCCTGAATCTAAGAGGCGTCAAGGAGTCGATCGGGGTCATGATTCCGATCTTTTTGGTGTTTGTCTTCACCCATGCCTTTGCCATCATTTACGCGTTGACCACCCACGTGGGCCAGATGCCAAAACTTGTCGTCGAGACCCATACGGATCTCTCGCAAACCGCCACGAAATTGGGTTATTTGGGTGTCTTCATGCTGATCATGAAAGCCTATTCGATGGGCGCCGGTACCTATACCGGTATCGAAGCGGTGTCCAACGGCATGAATATCCTGCGCGAGCCAAGACTTCAAAACGGCAAGCGCACCATGCGCTACATGTCGATCTCGCTGGCCATCACGGCGGTGGGGTTGTTCATGGCCTACATGTTCTACCAAGTGCAGCGTGTGGAAGGCAAGACGTTGAACGCGGTCCTATTCGAGCGGATGACCGCCGGCTGGGGACATTCGGGAAACACCTTCATTTGGGTGACCTTGTTCTCTGAAGCCGCCCTTTTGTTCATCGCCGCCCAAGCCGGTTTCATTGGAGGACCGCGGGTCTTGGCCAACCTCTCCCTGGACCGCTGGTTCCCCTCTCGTTTCGCCATGTTGTCAGACCGCTTGGTGACGCACAACGGCGTCCTATTGATGAGCTTCTTGGCCTTGGCGACCATCCTGTTTTCCCATGGTTCGGTTCAGATCCTCGTGGTGCTGTACTCCATCAACGTGTTCATCACCTTTTCCCTTTCCATGTTGGGCATGATCAAGCATTGGTGGGAAGTGCGCAACAAGGAAAAACGCTGGAAACGGAGGCTGGCCGTTGTTCTGGTCGGCTTCTGCATGTCCGTCTTCATCTTGATGTTCGTGGTCGTGTTCAAGTTCAAGGAAGGCGGCTGGGCGACACTTCTTGTCACCGGCGGATTGATTGGATTCGCCCTTTTGGTCAAGCGACATTACCGAGAAACCGAAAAACTTCTCGGGCGCCTCGATGGCTTGGTCAAGGCCGCGAATACCGGAATGTCCTTGCCGAATGCCAAAGAAATTCCCGCGTTGGACCCCAAGGCCAAGACGGCGGTCTTCCTCGTGAATGGTTTCAACGGGCTAGGTCTTCACACCCTGCTGAACATCCAAAGGCTCTTTACGGGTGTGTTCAAAAATTTCGTATTTGTGCATGTTGGATTGGTGGATGCTGGAAACTTCAAAGGCGTCGAGGAAATGGCCGCACTCAGGGAGCACGTCGAAAGCGAATGTGCCAAATATGTCGATTACATGAATCGGTATGGATTCTATGCCGAAGCCGTCACCGCAGTGGGGATCGACGTGGTCACGGAAGCGGCGGAACAGGTTCCGCAAATTTTGAAGCGCTACCCCCAAAGCATTTTCTTCGGCGGCCAATTGGTCTTCCCCGAAGACACCTTTTTTACCCGGTTTTTGCACAACAACATCGTCTTCGCGCTGCAACGACGTTTTTACAACCAAGGCATTCCGTTCGTCATTCTTCCCGTACGGGTCTACTAAAACCCACACTTACGCACGCTTCCAGCGTTCGAAATGGCCAGCTACATGGTTCTTATATCGGTTTATGGGGCTTGGCTAGGGTAAACTGATTTCAGATGGCACTGTCTCTGACACGACCGGGCGCACCACCCCCTCCTGTGGTCTTTTCCTTTCTGGACCACCGGGAATTTTTGAGGAGTTGGTACGATTGGAAAAAAGCCGCAACCCGCGGGTTTTCTTATCGCTCGTTCGCTCGCAATGCTGGTTTTTCTTCGATGTCGTTCTTGCGGGATGTCATCGAAGGGCGTCGCAATATTTCGGAAGATTCCGTTGAAAAATTCGTCGCGGCCATTGGATTGGTCGAGGATGCGGCCGAATATTTTCGCGAACTGGTTCGCTACAACCGGGAAGCGGATGTCGACAAGCGATCCCAATACTTTCGCCGCTTGCTTCTGCTCCAAGCTCGCCGCGAGTTTTCACCTGTTCGTCAAGCCCAAGCAAAGTATTACAGCGACTGGGTGAATATCGTCGTTCGGGAAGCCGCTTGTCTGGAAAGATTCCAGGGAGATCCCGAAAAAATTGGGTTGGCGATCCGTCCGGCGGTTCCAGCGAGTCAGGTCAAAGATTCGATTCAGCTTTTGCTAGAGCTGGGAATGCTCCAAAAGACCAAGGAAGGTTGTTACAAGACCTCTACCCCGCGTTTGGTTCCCGGGGACATTGATTCAGCCATTGTGCGCGGTGCCAAGCGACAAATGTTGCTTCACGCCTTGAATCGCCTGGATACCGAGGGCAACCAGGACACCCACATCAGTTCGGTCACCCTGACGGTGTCCACCCACCGCCTAGCCAAGGTGACCGAACAAATTCGCCAATTTCGACTGGATTTGCTCGCCGACACCGCCAGCGATGAAAGTCCTCAAGAACAAGTCGTCCAGATCAACTTTCAATTGATACCATTCCTCCGTGCGATGGACGAAGCGTAAATCAGCCGCATGGACGGTTTTGGGTGCAATGCTCTGGATGGGCTGCACGGAGGAACCTGCACAAGTAGCTGGAGGATCCGGCAGCGACTTGCCCAAGCCGACCGCTCGATTGGTCGACACCTTGATGAACCCGATCCCGGCCAAGGTTTGGCGTTTGTGGAAAATCGTGAAGGATTCGGCTTACCCGACGACCCAAATTGCGGATTCGATGGGCTTTCAAGTTCCGCCCTCCGGAAAGTGGATCGTCGAGGCTTGGTCTGACTCGGTCCAATCCGGATTGATGCAAGGGCTTTTGACTTCCAAAATCACCCTTGATCTAAGCGTTTGCCCCTCGAATTTGACCTACCTCAAGGGCCAAGACCAGAGCAAGGTCGGGGTCCAATCCTGTCTCCAGTTGGAAGGGCCCTCGGTTGCCAGTCGGCCCACGCATCGGCCTGTCGGGGTGGGCGTGTTTGGAAGCCAGGACTCCATCAAACAGATGATCCGAATTCCCGGAAATCGAGGGCTAGGATCCTTCCGTTTTGCCATTTGGCGGGTTTCTGATTCGATCAAGCTAGGGCAACTTTCCCCACCGACCAGTGCGGACAGTCAGCTGGTGTGGTTCCAAACCGTTCGCTATAGCCCCTTTCGGGGAACGATCGACATCACTCTCCCCAAAGGAAGGTGGCTCGTCGAAGGATGGTCTACTGATACGAAAAATCAAACCCGGCTCATGTGGGAAGCCCAACTCCCTCGAGCGCGATGGGTTGGAAGATCTCTTCTGAATAAATGTTTCCAAGATCCCAATGGGGCGTGCGGCAACAACCAGCCGGGCGCCCAACTATCTCGGCAGGACGCGTCGGAAGTCTTCTTCGTTTTGCAAACTCCCTAAAACCGGGATCGGAATGGGAGCCGATGCTTTGATGTCGCTTCAAGCCTCCTACCAGGCGCGAGCACGCCTCCAAAGCCGGGATCAGAAGCCCAACAAGGATCCGGCTTCGATCTGAATTCGCGGGGATTTCAGCCTTCCTGTTCGGTCCTCATCAACCCTGGAGCTTGGGATTGTTGAGGTGCCGGTCCTTGTCGCGCAGGGTTTTCTTTTCGAGGCGCTTTTGGAACTCGAGGGACAGGTCGGTTCCAGTCTGATTGGCCAGGCAGACCAACACCCATAGGACATCGGCCATTTCTTCCCCCAAATCGCGGTGTTTGTCCGATTCCTTGAAGCTTTGCTCGCCGTACGTGCGCGAGACAAGCCTGGCCAATTCGCCCACCTCTTCCGTGAGCTGGGCCAAGTTCGTCAGTTCCGAGAAATAGCGAACGCCGATGGTCCGGATCCATTCGTCGGTGATTGATTGGACTTGGCGCAGCGTGATGTCGTCGGGTTGTGGGTTCAAATCGAGAGATTCGGGTTTGGTAATGGGCATCGCTGGAATTTAACTGGCCATCGGTCGGTTTGGGCCCGTCGTCCCCCCCAAGGGATTTTTATCCTATACATCCAACTTCGGGAGAGACAATCATGCCAGCCTACAAGTCCGCCACCACCTTCCAAGGCCGTCAGATGGCCGGAGCGCGCTCTCTGTGGCGTGCGACCGGTTTGACGGATGCCGATTTCAAGAAGCCGTTGATTGCCATCGTCAATTCCTACACCCAATTCGTGCCGGGCCATGTCCACCTCAAGAATTTGGGCGATCTGGTCGCCGAGCAGGTCCGCCTGGCCGGTGGCGTGCCTCGCGAGTTCCACACCATTGCGGTGGACGATGGAATCGCCATGGGGCACGGCGGAATGCTTTACAGTCTTCCCAGCCGCGAACTCATCGCCGACAGCGTGGAGACCATGTGTCGGGCCCACACCGTGGACGCCATGGTGTGCATTTCCAACTGCGACAAGATCACGCCGGGAATGCTGATGGCGTCGCTCAGGTTGAACATCCCGACAATATTTGTCTCGGGAGGCCCCATGGAAGCGGGTCATGTTTCCGGCGAAGAACAGGGTTTGGATCTGATCGATGCCATGATCCAAGCTGGGGACGACAAGGTTTCCGACGAACGGCTGGACGAAGTGGAACGGTCGGCCTGCCCGACCTGCGGATCGTGTTCGGGGATGTTCACGGCCAATTCGATGAATTGCCTGATGGAAGCCTTGGGACTTGGTTTGCCGGGCAACGGCACCATCGTCGCAACCCACAAGGACCGTGAAAAGCTGTTTCGTCGTGCCGGTTCCCTAATCGTCGAAATCGCCAAGCGCTGGTACGAGCAGGACGACGCATCGGTGCTGCCTCGCACGATCGGCAGCTTCAAGGCGTTCGAAAACGCCATGAGCCTGGACATCGCCATGGGTGGATCCACCAACACGATCCTCCACCTATTGGCCGCGGCCCAAGA
>CAIKAA010000450.1 GCA_903825275.1 uncultured Fibrobacterota bacterium
CCCGCCGATTGTCTGGATCCACCTGAATCAAACCATTACCTGCGGATCTGGAAGGCGTGCAACCAAAAGGAAGCCGCCGACCTCCAGGCCAACCACCAAGCGGGCACTAGCACGTTGGGCATGTTCCAGATGATCGCCGATCTGGTACGGCAATCCGACAAGCCCGTCTTTTTGGTGTCTGGCAACCACGATGCTTACAAAAAGCCGTTTGGGATCTTTCCCATGGTTTTGGGGAACCGGACCAACGACGAGATTCCGGCCGACTGCAACCTAACGATTCTGGAAGCTTGCTTGGCCTTTGGCCCGAGTTACGACAACGTCTCGCTGGACCTTGCCGAAGGCCTTCGGGCGAATTTGTTCACGGCTCCCTACAGCGCGTTCGTCCCGGAATTGATCCGTCTCTTTTACCTGCTCTACACACCGTTTCGGTCCTGGACCTTGGCGCCGGTGCCAGGCCAGCAGCTTTTGCTGTTGGATTGGGGCGATGACGAAACGATGTTTTGGAACCAGGAAGGAGAGCGCACTCATCTTCCTCATGCCCCTCTGGCAGTAGCCAAGCCCGACCAGAAGGTGGTCGAGTTTGCTGTGGCCCAAGGCGAAACGGAGAATCGTCTGACGCTTTCGATGTCGCACTTCACCTGGGTGTCCCACATCCGGGACTTACCCATCCAAGACGGGAAACGGCAGGCCGCCATTCCGCTGGGTGATCTCGACGATCCCGAAGTCACCCAACGGACGAATGGAACCTGTCGGCATTTCCGCGACGAGTTCTTCAGCTATTGCGACGAAGGCAAGATTGGCCTGACGGTTTCGGGCCATTCCCACCGCTCGTCGATCAGCCGATTGGTCGGTTACGAAGGCGCGATCAAAGGAGGGGACGGACGCCCCTTGCCGGATGCACCCCGCCAGACAGTTCCTGTCAATATCGAAGCCTACGACTTCTCGGAATTGAAGTACCCCCTCGCCTTGGGCGGCGAGAACAAGGCGTACTTTGTCGTCAGCGCCTCGGCAGGCCCGCTGGAGCGCGAGAACGTCGGGTATCTGGAAGGACGGGGTAGCCGTCCGCCGTCGTGGACGAAGATCGTGATCGACGAGACCGGGAAGCTCGCGAGATTACGTGCGGTCCCTTGCGAGTATGCCAAGGCGCAACCTCGCCTAGGTGTCAGCCTCGACAACATTGAAGTGCTGCGCTGCGAATCCAAACACGGCATCCAGCTCACCAATGCCGACACCCCCGAAAGGGGATTTCGTGCCAACCTATTCACCGCCATGGCCAGCGAATTGGTGAATCAGGATTGCTTTGGTGGTCGCATGGGTCCAGCGGGGATTCGCGTCTACTTTGATCTCAACGCCATCCCCCTCCCTCCTGGAATCAGTCCAAACACGCTGAATTTGATTTGGAAGAAGGAGAAGGAGGGGTGGTTCAATGTGCCGTTTACCTTCCAAAGCGAAGGGAATGCGGCGTGGTGGTGGATACCTGCAGAATCCGCATCCTGGTTCAGTGATTTATTAAATCCCAAAAACAGTATTCCTTCAGGCCTCTTGCTTGCCTGGATTTCCATCACATTTCAAGGGAAGAGTCATTACGATTTAGAAACCCCTTGGGTGGTACCTTGTCAGTTGAATTTCCAAACCCGAAAGCATGATTTGACGAAAGAATTTCGA
>CAIKAA010000451.1 GCA_903825275.1 uncultured Fibrobacterota bacterium
AAGAAAAAACGCAACATCGGACGCTGGCTGGTGGCCTAGATCACTCGCCATCTTGCCGATCATTCCCTCGTATAACCCATCGCAAAATGCCGATCGGATGTCCAAGACATTCTACGCCGTCAGGAAGTCGAACTCATCCATTTCAACATGACGGCACTGGTACACATTACGGACTTTCTGTTCAGTCGGTTCCGACAGGATCTGTCACCAGCCATTAGGGGTATTCGTAGACCGTTGCCCATGCGGATCCGACCGCTACCAGCGTTTGCCTAATGGTCCAAGCCTCCTGGGCCCGCACAGTGCAATGGAACTGGTTGGTGCAGTTGATGTTTGAAAAAGACCGATGCCCGCCCTCTCGTGAAAAGAGCGAGCCATCGAACGGTCAGCAAGAATCGCAGCCAGGCACCGAGGTTGCCCGGCCCCTCGACCTACTTCATCTCCCGGTTCCAGCCCAACTTCCAAACGATGTTGCGAAAGGTGTTCTGACCCGTTTCGTCGTCCTTGAATTTTACGACCGCGCGGAACAGGTACACTCCCGAGGCGGCGAATTTGCCCTTCTCGTCGGTGCCGTTCCAGGCGATCCAAACATCGCGCATCATGTCTTTCTGCTTGGGATCCTCGATCCACAGTTTGGCCAAGGGGTCGAGGTTGATCGATTTCACCGCCACACCCAGGTTGTCGTAGATGATGATGGCGCCTTCCAGCGGGCGATTCAAACGAATCTTGATGCCCAGCAGTTGCCCCAGATCATTCACAGGACCGGACCCGGTAGAGGAACTGCCTCCCACCATCGTTTCGGCCTTCTTCCAGCTCGGATCCCGGTCGTAGGGGTTGCGTACCAAAATCTCGATGGACGGAGTTCCCGGAGGCGGTTCTGACCAAACTTTGCCACCATCCTTTGAGGAATTCTTCAAGACGGCAACCGGATAGGGTGAAATGTCGAGTTGGACCGGACGCAGTCCGAAGACCACCTTGACCCATCGAGATTCCACCCCGACCACATTTCCCAAGGCATCGATGACCCGAGACCCCTGGCTCAAACGAGCCGAATCATTGGATCCAATCTTGGTGGCCCACGAGGTGTCGACCACCATCCAGAGCTGGGTCTGATCGGGTGACAGGAACCAGGTCTTCCAGGGTTGGAGAGGTTTGGAATCAGACCGCAATCCGACCTGCACAAAGGCCTTTGTCGGGTCCCCCAAGTCGCCACCGCGCCAAGGCTCGGAAAGCCCGACGACCACCGTATCGGATGCCACCGAAGGCAACGAGAAACGGTATTTGGCCCAAGTCAGCGTGGGAGGCACGCCATCCAACAATGCCATCGGGCGTTGGGTACCGGTCTTGAGGGCCACGGCTCCGCAAGCGTCCGAGGTGCATCCGGTCGATCCCAAGGCGAAGGGAGTCGACAAGGTCCCCGACCAGACTCCGTCCTTGAAGGTCAGGGCACTGGTTCCAACCGATCTCTGGTCCAATCCCGATTTGTCGGAATTTGTCCATGCGAATTGGAAGGAGGTGATGCCGGAAGTCGCCACGTCCGGTACCAGCCGGACCAGACGAACTTCCACATCGGTGCCGCGCCCTTCGCCGCGCGGATCGGACAGGGTCGCGACCATTGCCGGCATTCCGTAGTCCACGGGAGCCCAGGGCGACGTCTGCCGGGTCTTAGCGCCACCCAGGTCGGAAACCGCACCCGATCTCGGGCCCGCCGCCAATCGCAGCGAATCCCAGCCGGGCTTGGCTCCCTTCGAGGAGTCGATGACGAAAACCGCTTCGTCACCCGAAAGCCCCGGTGACCCAAAATGTTCCACCGCGCCACCCACGGTTGTATTTCCCCATTCGATCCAAGGAGCCAGGCCATTCAGCGAAGTCAATTTCTCGCTGAACTTGACCCGCAAGGTGTCCTTGGTTCCTCCGAAAGCATACGTGCCCCTGAGAAGGATGGGAGCCACGCTGTCGATCAAAGGCCAACGGACCAAAATATTGTCTGCGGCATCCTTGAAGGTCACCGTGCAACTGCCGGGACAGGAGGTGGCCCCCTTTTGGAACCAAAACGTCGCACTAGGATGGATCGCAAAGGAACCCGTTCCCGGAACGACGGGCCAATTCTTGGTCTCGATTTTTCCGAGGGTATCGCCCCAGGCGAGGTTTGCCGTAACCGCCGTCGCGAGGGTTCCGCGAATCACCACTCGCATCGAATCTGCCCGACCATCGCCGTCGGCATCGAACAGGTAGGCCCGGCCACTTGGCGTGATGACCAAGCGCACCCAACGGCTCGAAGAGCCGACAGAATTTGTCTTGTCCGAGATCGCCAAACCAAACCTCACCCAAGCCACATCGTTGGCGATCGAACCCGAGGGAACGACCAATTTCAAGCGGTTTCCATTCACCAAATCCGCATTTTGGATTTGGGCCAAAGCGAGGGAAGAGGGGGTGGCACTCGCGCTGTCCAAGCCCAGCATCACGACCGCTGTGTTCCCCAAAGCGGCAAGGTCTTCGGAACCATTCACGACCACCGTATCCGGCGAGCCATCTTCAAATCCATAAATCAATTTGGCGTTCAGGGCCACCGGCGGAACCGAATCCTCCACCTTGGCGCGATAGGACGACACGTCGGCACCCATCACCAGCCATCCGGCGTCGTCGGTTGCATTCACGGTGGACAGGGCCGCAGCCGAGGTGACCGGTCCGGTCCAGGATTTGCCGTCGGGGCTTTGGGTCAAGCTGCCCACGGTCGCCGGGACTCCCGCCCAGATCAGGCCAAACCCACTGGGAGATGCCATACCCCAATTCGCTCGCGTCAACCGATAGGCGACACTGTCGATGGTTCCATCGCCATTGCGATCCCAAACCACCACGCGAATCGGTTGGGGACCGTAGACCACTTTCACCAACCGGGAATTCGCACCGGGAGCATTCCCCGCCACATCCTTGGCGCCTTGTCCCAGCCGGACGGAATCGGCACCGCTCCAGGCGGAAGGAGAAATCAACACCGTCATCTGATGGTTGCTGACGAGATCGGTGGTAGAACCGAAAAGGGCTCCG
>CAIKAA010000452.1 GCA_903825275.1 uncultured Fibrobacterota bacterium
ACCCATAAAAATGGGCACAATGGGCCACCAGTGATACGCCAGGACAACTACTACTGCAAACATTGCGGGAAGACCGTTCCGCCAGAAGGCGTTTACTGCAAGAACTGCGGTTTGCCGATGGGCCCGTCGTTTCGGGAAGAAACGGGCGAACGGCGGCGGGGACGCAATCCCATTTTGCTTTCGGGAACCGAACGCTATTCGGTGGCCGAACGGTTGTGGACTTCGGACCGAGCTTCAGTGGACTTGGCTCGCGACCTGCGATTGGGCCGCCAAGTTCTGATCCGGCGACCTGGAATGGCCGTGATGACCAGCCCTGATGGGCTCTCGTCCTTCTTGCGTGCTTTGCGGACCTCGGCCCGCCTGCGACACCCCGGAATCGCGGCGGTGTTCGAGGAAGGCTCTGACAAAGAAGGCCCCTACGCGATCGTCGAATTTGTCGAAGGCCAAAGCCTTCGCGAACGATTGGCCAGCGAAGGCCGGATCGGCCTCCAAGAAGTCTTGCGGCTGGGAGTCGACTTGGCCGATTCCTTGGTGTACGCCCACGAACAAGGCGTGATCCACGGCAACCTCACTCCTTCCCGCGTCTTGTTGGACAGCCAAGGGCGCCCCCGCATCCACTCCTTTGTGCGCATCGAAATCCCCGAGCTTCCCCTGCGACGCGGTGAATTTGACGCCCCCGACATCCAACCGCTCACGCCCCAAATCTCGGACGACATCTATTCGCTGGGAATGCTGTTGCGGGCTTGTTTGTTGGGACAGCCCGGCCCGGCCGACGACCAGGCGATTCCGGTTTCTTTGCGCGAAATCCTGACCGGGGCCTTGGCCGCAACGACCTCGGATCGCTGGCGCAGCATGGAAGAAATGCGCGACGCCTTGTCGGCAGTGGGAGGAAGACGTCTGAAGTCCCGCGACGGACGCTGCCCGGAGTGCGGCGTCCTGGATGCCGACGACCATCCCTTTTGCGGCAATTGCGGATCCGATCTGCGCGATTTGTTCCGGACTTGCGACGGCTGCGGGCACCGCCAGCACCAACGCCACAATGTTTGCGGCCAATGCGGGGCAAGCCTGGACAACCAAGGCAAGTTGGCGCTGGAACAAGTCTTCCTGGCCCTTTTGGCAGGGGCTTGGGATTCCGTGGCCCGCGAGATCCAACGGCTTCGGCTTCTGGGATCGGAGTTCGAGACTTCCGACGCCGAACACGGCGCGGGGGTTTTGCTGAAGGTGAGCCATCTGTTGGAAGAAACTTGGCGCCAAGGTCGCTGGGAAACCGTCCAAATCGCCTTGCCCTTGGTGGGAGAAGTCGCCCGCACCCTGGGGATTTTGCCCCCGTCCGTTTACAAGCGACTCGCCGAAAATCTTGGGTCGTGTACCCGATTGGTCGCCGAGGCTTCGGAACTTTCTCGCGAACGGAAATTGTCCATGGCCCAAACCCGGATCCAACGCTGCCGGGACTTGGCACCCATCCTCCCCACCGCCGCCGAGGATGTCGCCTCGTGGATTGGATCCATGGTCGGATGGTTTGAAGAACGCCTGGGCGAAGCCAAGGCGCTTGCCGATCAGGGAAAAATCGAAGAGGCCAGGACGCGCGTCAAAATGGCTTTGGAATACATTCACAAGGACGATCCGCTGGTCGCCCGCGCCCAAAGCGTCTTCCAGCGCAAATCATCCAATCGGGAGTCGGTCAAATGAAGATGGTTTGTCCCTTTTGCCATCGCCGCATCGACGGAGATTCCACCTACTGCATGTTCTGCGGCGAGCGCGTCGCGGGATCGTTGCAGCAATTGGCCAACGCCGAACCTCGCGCCACTCCCGAGCTGCCACCGGTCCCGCCCAAACCTCGCAATGCCGACCGCTACAAAGACCTGGTCATGATCGGCAAAGGCGGCATGGGCGAAGTGTGGTCGGCACGCGACAGCCGCTTGAACCGCAAGGTGGCCATCAAACGGATTTTGGCCAAGTACATGAAAAGTTCGACGGTGCTGCACCGGTTTTTGCGCGAGGCTCGCTCCATCGCCCAGCTGTCGCACTACAACATCGTGCAGATCTACGAGCTGGAACAGGACGAAACCGGCATCTACATCGTGATGGAGTTTGTGGACGGCCAAAGCGTGTTGGAACATTTGCGTCAAAAAGGACCCTACACGGTCGCCGAGATCGTGCCCATTCTGACCCAGATCTGCGACGCGCTGTCGCTGGCCCACGATCGTGGCATCATCCACCGCGACATCAAGCCGGCCAACATTCTGCTCACGACCGGCATGGTGCCCAAATTGGTCGACTTTGGCCTAGCCCATGAACCGGAATCGGATAGCACCGCCGTCGGTTCGGTGTTGGGGACGGTCGATTTCATGGCGCCCGAACAACGTGTCTCTGCGACCAATGTGGACGGTCGCGCCGACGTGTTCGGGCTGGCGGCCACAGCCTACCAGATGATCACCGGCGAACGTCCAAGGCATCTCTATCCGGAGCGGATCCCGATCGAATTGCGCCAAACCCTGTTGTTGGCGTTGGAGGAACATCCCGACCGACGGATTCCCTCGGCCGCCGAATTCAAACGCCGCCTCACGGTGCTTGATTCAACCACCGATGCCAATGCCGAAAAGGTCAATTGCCCGCGCTGCGGCAAGTCCAACCCGCCCACCTTCCATTTCTGTGGATCCTGCGGACAAGGCTTGATCTCCCGCATTCTCCAAAGCGGCAAGGTGAGCCTGATGGAAGAGTTCAATCTCGGAGCCGGATCGGGCTCGGCGGGCTAAGAGCCTATCCGTAAATAGCGATTCGCCCTGCGATCGGCTGCAAAGCCGCTGGTCTGCTTCAGGCTCGTTCACCGTAGTTCGGTTCACTACG
>CAIKAA010000453.1 GCA_903825275.1 uncultured Fibrobacterota bacterium
CCTTGGGCATCTTCGCGAGGGATGGATCGGGCCATGCGTTTTTCGATGTCGCGCACGGCTTCGCCATCTTCATTGGTCACGAAGGTGACGGCTCGCCCCGATGCACCGGCGCGGCCGGTTCGGCCAATTCGGTGCACATAGGTGTCCGGATCGGCGGGCACGTCGTAATTGACCACCAATCGAATTTCGTCGATGTCCAAGCCGCGCGAAGCGATGTCGGAAGCGACCAGCACCGGAACCGATCCGTTGCGGAATCCTTCCAGCGCCTTGGTGCGCGCGCCCTGGCTCTTGTCGCCGTGGATGGCCATGGCGGGAATGTTGGCGCGATCCAGCTTGCGCACCACGCGGTCGGCGCCATGCTTGGTCCTGGTGAACACCAGCACGCGACCTTCATGGTCCTCGAGGATTCGTTCGAGCTGGTCTTGCTTGCCCTCGCGGTCGACCATCACCAATTTCTGATCGACGGTTTCGGCAGCGGTGGCCGCCGGAGCGATCTGGATTGTGACGGGATCGGTCAAAATTCCGCCCGACAATTCTTGGATTTCGGGAGGCATGGTGGCCGAGAAGAACAAGGTCTGGCGCTGCTTGGGCACCTTGGCGACGATCCGCTTGATGTCGGGCAAAAAGCCCATGTCCAACATGCGATCGGCCTCGTCCAACACCAAAATCTCGACGTCGTTGAGCTTGGCGTAGCCTTGGTTCATCAGGTCCAACAAACGCCCCGGGCAGGCGACCAGGACGTCGACCCCACGGGCGAGTTCGTCTTCCTGGGGACGCTGGCCGACGCCGCCGAACACCACTGCCGTGGACACTTTGACATGCCGGCCATAGGTCCGAAAGCTTTCGGCGATTTGGGCGGCCAGCTCGCGTGTGGGGGCGACCACCAAAACCCGAGGATTCCGCCGTCCCTTGAGGTGGGAGGGGTTTTGGGATAGGCGTTGGAGAATGGGGAGAGCGAAGGCGGCCGTCTTGCCGGTTCCGGTTTGGGCGATGCCCAACACGTCGCGCCCTTCGGCGACCGGAGGAATGGCGCGTGCCTGGATCGGCGTCGGCCTCTCGTAGCCTTCTTCGGAAATGGCTTGCAAGAGGGCTGGGTCCAGGTGGAGATCAACAAAACGCATTGGAATCCAATTGTAAAGAGATGTTCGGGAATGAAGAATTCATTTCCAAACCGGTTAGGAAGCGTGTGCTTCCAGGAAAGTTCCGACTTCTCGGTAGTAGGTCTCGATCGTATCGGATCGTCGCCAACCATGGCCTTCCCCTTCGAATACCCGATAATGGTGGGGTGTTCCCGCCTGCTTCAAGGCATCAACGATGGACTCGGCCTGATTCAAAGGTACCACTTTGTCGTCCGATCCCTGGAAAATCGCCAGTGGATCGCGAATTTTTTGGGCGTGGTGGACCGGGGAGCGGGACTGGTACAGGGCCGCTTCCTGGGGTAGGGGGCCCACCAGCTGGTCGAGATAGCGGGCTTCGAATTTGTGGGTGGTGGCTTCCAATTGGGCCAGGTCGGTGACGCCGTAGTTGGAAATCCCGGCTCGGAACAGGCCTGGATGGTGGATGAGGGCGTTGAGCACCGTAAAGCCCCCTGCGGACCCGCCTTTGATGGCCAAACGCTTTGGATTGGCCATGCCTTGGGCGACCATGGCCTTGGCTCCTTCCACGCAATCCAACGTGTCCAATTCTCCCCAACGGCCATTTAGGGCCAAGCGATAGGCTTCGCCGTAACCGGTGGACCCTCGGTAGTTCACTTCCAAAACGGCCCAGCCACGGTCGGTGAAAAAACAGGTGTCGGCGGAAAAAGACAACGATCTCGCGGAGGTCGGGCCACCGTGGACATTCACCAAAAGCGGCCAGCCTTCGGGGGGCGTTGGGGAGCGTGGCTCGAACAAAAGGCCGTGGATGGTGGTGCCCTCGACTTCCCAGGTGACCGGGCGGGACGTGGGGTAGGCATCCAACGGAAGATCTTCGGGTGTGCTTTGGGCCACGGTGGTCCAAATGCCGTCCTTCCACAAGGCGACGCGATCGGGGATCCATGGGGAGGATGCCACGACCAGGAAGGCGTCTTGGTAGGGCGAGGGAGTGATTTGCGAAAACCAGGTGTAGGGTCCCGGATCGATTTCCTCTGGGGTTCCCTCCACACCAATGGACAAAATCCGTCCTTGGCCATTCGAAACATCCAAAACCCAAAGCTTGGTGGAGTCGGACTTCCACCCCAAGACGCGGCCGCCTTGAACCCATGCGGGAGGCAGTAGTCCCAAAGAGCCGGCCAAGGTCCGGATCGACCCGTCCCGTTCATCACGCAGCCGCAACAGGTGTCCTTGGCCATCGCTTTCGACCCAGGCCAAATAGTTGCCGTCGGGTGACCAGCAGGGTTGAAACACTGCGTGGTGGGAAGATCCCGCGATTTGGGATCGGTCGGTCAATGCGGGCCGGTTTCCTTCCAGCCGGCCTTCCATCAACCGCGCGCCATCCCAGGGCATTTGGGGGTGGTCCCACTCGACCCAGGCGATGCGCTTGGAACCGGGATGCCACGTAGGCTGCATGTAAAAATCCGCGCCGCGCACCAAGTCGCAGGGCCAATGGCGGCCGTCGAGTGGCGCCAAAGCCAAACAATCGATGCCGTCCAGGCTATGCACGCAGAGCAAGCTTCGCTGGTCTGGTGAAACGGTCGGCGAGGCCACCGCGCCAAACCTTGGCATCACCGCCATGGCCTTGTGGATCTTTAGGTCTAGGTGCCAGAGTGGGCCATTGCGCTGGACGAACAATAGCTGGTCGTCCGCAAGGCAAAAGTCTCCTCCGCCATAACCGACCCCGGCTCGCACCGAATGTTCCGGAGTCAGTTCGCCGGGGTGATCGCCGCCGCGCATCAAGGTGCTGCGGTCCGATCTTCCCTCGAGCCAAACGGGATCCTGGTCGCCGGTCCAGGCCACGTCGTCCAACCGCAACCGCAGGGAAAGACGCATGGGAGTCCACCAACGCGAAACCGAGGTCATCCCCAAGGCCTACCGGAAGGGGCGGCCAAGATCATTCCTTGTCTTTCCAATACTCTTCGATGTGCAAGGAATGGGGATTGGCCTTGGTCCACTTGGCATAACCCAAGGGTTCCAGAATGGCGGAAATGTCCCGAACCATTCCGGGGCTGCCGCACAGATACACGTCGGTTTTGGTGGGGTCCAAGGTGGCGCGTGCCTGTTCGGCCAACAGGCGGCCTTGGTCTTGGAAATAGACCGTCAGACGTCCGATCTGGCCTTTCCACAAGGGATCGAGGTGGGGGCGCGAGATGGCCGGCAAGTAGACAAAATTGGGCAAGGCAAAGGCCAGGGCCCGAAATTCCGAGTGGTGGCCCAATTCGCTGCGCCGGGTGGCGCCGTGCAACAGCACAAAGCGAAGGTCGGGGCGCACCGCGGCGTGTTGGCGAACCATGGCCAAAAAGGGAGCGATGCCGGTCCCGGTACCGACCATCACCAATGTTTTGGTCATGGCATTTTCGGCGGTAAAATTCCCAATGATCCGGCGTCCGATCTGGATCCGGTCGCCCGGTTCGAGACTCCAAACGCGAGGTGTCAGGGAGCCCTCGGGAACGTGCGCCACAAAGAACTGGAGCACATCGGTTTCAAACCCCGCCGAGGCGATGGAATAGGCGCGCAAGACCATCTTGCCTTCTTGGGGCACGCGCATTTCCTCGACGATGGGTCCCGATCGAGGGACCGAACTTTCCAGTCCCAAGGTCACGTACTGTCCCGCCTGATACCGTTCAAACGGTTGGTCTGGCTGGAGGTAGTAGGTGCGCAGGCTGGGGGAGTAGTCGATTCGTGCGACCACGGTGGCGTTGTAATTCTGGGAATCCGGAATGGCCATAGTTGTCAGGTTATTTACAAAACTCTACCGGGAAACCGCAGCCGGGATCACAGAATGTTCGTTCTTTCATTCCCCAAGTCTTCCATCTCGGCGATCCCAATCTGGATGGAATCCCTTTGGGCCGCGTTTCCCAAGCGGACGTCCTAGCCCCCAAGTGCGAGTCCCGAAGCAAGCAGGGAGGGCTTTGGGCGCCCCCCGCCCCAAGCGGCGGGTCGGGCTGCCCCTTCGACACGGCGCCAAGGGGCGCCTGCTCAGGGCAGGTCCAGGCTGCGGGCATTCGCCCTTCGGCCCTGCGGGCTGCCTTCGGCACCTTGCGCATCCCTGGCGCGTGGTGTGCATCTACAGGTTGCATAGGGCTCGTTGATGTACTTTCTCAAACTTATGATCACCGAAGAATCGATCCTCCAAAGTCTCCGGTCCGTCCAAGATCCGGACCTTCACAAAGACATCGTAAGTCTTGGGTTCGTCCAGAACCTCGCCATCACTTCCCAAGGAGCGGTCGATTTCGACCTGGTCCTGACCACCCCCGCCTGTCCCGTCAAAGACATTTTGCGCGACAGCGCGGTGGCTGCGGTCAAATCCGTTGCCGGGGTGACGGCGGTAGACGTCCGGCTTTCGGCCAAGGTCACCAGCCGTCCCGGAATGGACAAAGGGCAGTTGTTGCAAGGCGTGAAGAACGTCATCGCCGTCGCTTCGGGCAAAGGCGGTGTGGGAAAGTCCACCGTGACGGCGAATTTGGCTTGTGCCTTGGTTCGCCAAGGCGCACGGGTGGGTATTTTGGATGCCGACATTTATGGGCCCTCCCAAGGGATGATGCTGGGGGTGACGGAAGAACCCGAGATGGATTCCGAAAAGCGGGTCTACCCGCCGGTCGCCCGGCGGATCAAGGTCATCTCCATGTCCATGTTCACCGACGACGAGGCCCCGGTGGTCTGGCGCGGCCCGATGGTCAGCCAGATGGTGCAAAATTTTGTCCGCCAGGTGGAATGGGGAGAGCTCGATTACCTCTTGATCGACATGCCTCCAGGAACCGGCGACATCCAGCTCACGTTGACCCAACAGGCACCCATCACCGGAGCGGTGATCGTGACCACGCCCCAGGACGTGGCTTTGATGGACGTCAAGCGCGGCATCAAGATGTTCGAAAAAGTTTCGGTGCCGGTGTTGGGCGTGATCGAAAACATGAGCGGCTTCATTTGCGACGGATGTGGGAAGCGCCACGATATTTTCCGCAAAGACGGGGGCCTGCGCATCGCGCGGTCCATGGGGCTTCCCTTTTTGGGAACCGTACCGCTGGAACCCGCTGTCGCGCTATGCGGCGACCAAGGCGATCCGATCGTGTTTCGCGATCCCACCTCGGATTCGGGGAAGGCGTTTTTGGAGATCGCCGGACGCGTGGCCCAAGAACTTTCCGTGCTGCACTCCCAAGGAAACGACCTGCTCACCGAATTCAACTACACCTGGTCGGAACTTCCCGAAATGGTTTTGGAGACGAAGTCATGAACCGCAGCGCACCCATCGCGATTCGGCGTTATCAGGGCGGATTTTTTGGCGTCGACTGGTCAGATGGACCACAGACCGTTTTGCCTTACCGCTGGCTGCGCGGCCAGTGCCCATGCGCCCATTGCGTGGACGAATGGACGGGCGAGCGCAAGGTGGGAGAGGCCGAAGTGCCCTTCAATGTCGAGCCGGTTCAGGTCCGCTCGGTGGGGCGCTATGCTCTCCAAATCGTGTGGAACGACAAGCACGATGCGGGGCTGTTCAGCTACGAATACCTTCGCGAGCTTTCCGGCCGCTTTGCCAAAGGCCCGCAATCTGTTGGCGATTCACCGGCTTGCGGTTCCAAAGGTGGATCGGTCTAGCTCCACTCGTTCACTCGCGCTTGGACAGAATCCACGGCTCGGTTCTTGCTCCTATCCTTTCGCGAAGGAAGGAGTTCTACCATGGCGATCGGCGATGCGATGAGGTTTTTGAAGGATTTGGACCACAAGCCGGAATTGAGGGAGGCTCTCTACGCTTCACAGGGAAGTGCCAACTTGTTTGAAACGCTTTCCAAAGCAGGCTATCCCTTCTCCGGAGGTGAATTTGAAGAGGCGGTGGATCATGTCCACGTCGCCTGCCAAACCTATGCCGAAGCAGATCAGCTGATGACGCGGGTGAATTGGTTTCGACTGGTTTCAGCCAATGCTTGATGGTTGAAACCTGACATGTTTCGACGATTGTCGCGGAGTGTCAAATCGGCTCTGTCCAAAGATCCCACTTCTCCGAGCCTTTGATCCTGGCTTGGATTTCGCATTACCTGATCTTCATGAGTTCCACGGATGGATTTTTGGTCGAGGCCGACCTCAAGTTGACTTGGGGAGAAAAACGGATTCTGGATCCGATCGCCTTTCGCGTCCTCCAATCCTTGTCCCAAACGGATTGCATCCAGGATGCAGTGAAATTGTCCGGTGTTCCCTATCGAACCGCTTGGGAACATTTGCGAAATGCCGAAAAAGGGATTGGACAGAATCTGGTGAATACCCGCTCTGGCGGAGCTCATGGAGGCGGTTCCGTTCTGACTCCCTTGGGCCAATCCATCCTTTCCTTGTACGGTGAGGCGTCTCGCGAGCATGAACATTGTTTGCACGCCATCAACCAACGGTTGGATCAGGAGTGGAACCGACCGCTGCGCCACCTAGGGGGATTCCCATGTTGATCGACACAACGTTGCGAGAAGGGATGCAGGCCCGAGGCGTTTACCTCTCGCCCAAGGAGAGGATCGAACTTGCCTTACGCCTAGCCAACGCGGGAATTGAGGAAATCGAAATCGGCTGGGCCAGACGCGGAGAAGATTTGCGGGAATTGGTCGAGACGACGATGCGAGTCGGCGCTCGACCCTTGGTCTGGAGCATGGCCCGCAAAATTTCCTTGGAAGAGGCGGCCAGAAGCGGTTGTCCCGCGGTCACCCTTTGTCTTCCCGCCTCGCGCCATCACCAAGAAGAACGATTTTCAATGACTCCGAATCAGGTGGAAGACTGGCTTTGGGAATCTGTTGGGGAAGCCTTAAAACGGTTCGATTTCGTCCAAGTCGGATTGGAGGATGCGTCCCGCACCGATCGCGCGGCATTGATCTCCCTTTCCAAGATCGCAAGATTGGCGGGAGCGGATCGTTTACGGCTTGCCGACACCGTCGGCCTATTTTCCCCCACTGAAAATTCCCGGATGGTTCGCGATGTCCAAGTCGCTTGCGGGATGGACATTTGTGTCCATTTGCACAATGATTTGGGAATGGCCACGGCCGGGGCTGTGACAGCCTTGGAGGTTGGGGCTAGCGCGGTGGATGGATCCCTATTGGGCCTGGGGGAAAGAGCGGGGATTGCCTCTACCGAGGAGCTGGCGGCTTGGGCCGTGATGCGCCGAGGCTCCCGTTACGATTTGCGGGCCATCCGCGAAGCTTGTTTTTGGCTGGCGCGAACCTCTGGCTTGGAAATCCTTCGCAACAAGGCAGTGGTGGGCGACGAAATTTTTGCCGCCGAGAGCGGCATCCATGTGGATGCGATCGGACGAGACCCCAGCTTGTACGAACCCTGGAGCCCTGAGCGCACGGGCCACCGACGGATGATCGGAGTTGGCGCCAAATCGGGTCGGGCGGCCGTCCGGCGAAAGCTTCGTGAAATGGGTTTGACAGAACCTGTCAATCTTGAGCCCTTGGTCGAGGACGTCCGCGAGGCCGGAGCCAAATTGCGTCGGCCTTTGGAAGAAGAGGAGTTGAAGAGGTTGCACGGCAGGAATTGACGAGGACGTCCAAGGGACGGTTAGGCCATCGCTTCGGAACACGGAAGCCACCGCGCGGGGTTGCGAAAGTTGTCTTCAAATGGATCGCTGTGTTTCGTCGGC
>CAIKAA010000454.1 GCA_903825275.1 uncultured Fibrobacterota bacterium
CGGCGATTCGCCCTGTGGCCACCGCCACCGCCGTGCTCGACACCACGCCGCCCACAATTCCCGACACCCACAACCCCATCTTGCCGCCCAGCTTGCGGGTCAGGAAATACCCCACAAAGCCCACCGACGAGACCATGACCACAATCTTCCAGGTGTGGGCCGGATTGATGTTCCAGCTCGTGAAGCCTTGGTTGGGCAGCATGGGCAAGACGATGCAGGTCACCACCAAAAATTTGAGAACCGCCAGGAATTCGGATCGATCGAGGCGCTCGACGTAGCGTTCAATCTCGGCCTTCTCGGTAAGCACAAGGGCACCTAGGATGGTGATGGCAGTGGGGATCCAAACCTCAGCGACCAAGCAGAGCACACCGACTAAAAACGAAATAAGAATGGACAGCTCGCTGGTCCACCCATATTGCCCACTGGCCGACCGCCTCCAAAACGAAGCAGCCTGGATCAGCCCGACCGAAGCCAGCCCCAAGGGCAAAGACAAAGGCATTCCACGTTGGTGCAAGACCGCCAAGCCGAAACCGTACAGGCACGCTAGCACATGGGTGCGAACCCCGGCCGCATGGGGGTTACCCGTGGATCGAGAACGCTCGCGTTCCAAGCCAACCATGGCTGAAAGCGCGAAGGCCAATAAAAAACGAATTTGCTCGGTCCACACGATGGATTCCATGCAACCCATTCTAACACCCTGTCCCGGTTGCCGGGAGTGGTTTTGGCGGTAGTTTTCATCGCTTGGGAATAGGGGACGATTTCTGACCACCTTTTAGGACAGGCGCGGACGACAAGACTAGGCTATCGTTCGAGCGAGCCCACTAGAACTAGGCCCCCCAATGGATCTAGGCCCCAATCTTCCTGGAGCACCTTACTTGGAGCAGTAATCAATTCGAAAACCGAAGCGTATTTCATCGATTGCTATGACCGATATTCTTGATTCTCAAAAAATTCCTAGATTTTTACAACTATCTTGCACAAAATATTCAGGGCAGTGATCCCCTCCATCTATTAGGAAGTGGTGAGGCGATGTGCAGCAAAAGAGGCAAAAAGTTGATGCGTTCCAGACTACGAGTACGC
The DNA here is from genome assembly GCA_903825275.1 of uncultured Fibrobacterota bacterium. Lineage (GTDB taxonomy): Bacteria > Fibrobacterota > Fibrobacteria > UBA5070 > UBA5070 > UBA5070. Next base: position 1,081 of record CAIKAA010000454.1, read on the forward strand.
TTAGGTCGTTCGTTAGGATTCGCTTAGACCACCAGACACAAATGGAAGCCAAGGACAAACATGTTGAACTACCCAGAAAGCGAGCCGTTTTGCATCTCGTTGATTCTCCACTTTCGTGTACCACAAGACTTGTTGTTGGCTGGTCGTCAACCCTCCGAACCTCCTCGTGTCCGTCACTAATGCGAAAATCTGAGTATTATGTCCATACTCGTCCCCCCTCTTCTAGGTGAACCGGCATCGTTATGGACACACTTCGTGGAGAATTCTGCCTCGTGAACCAAAAACCAGCAATTGAATTTCATTTACGCCAATGCAATAATATTGATGAATTTATAAGAACATCATATATCTATTATTCATTTTCAAATCCGTCAAAACCAAGGCATTTATGAACAATCAGTCAAAGATAAACGCTCTTGTTGCTGGATCTATCATGCTTGCATTAATCACAACCCATGAGTATAAATCACAAACAGATGTATTTTCCTTGCCGAATAAATCAGAGATTTTGACAATTTCAATTGATGCCGCAATCAACGAAGCTCACAAAAGCGGAAACAGTCAATTTTGGATCGATTTTTCAAAAACAAGATTCATTGATTCTATTTCGAAAGCCAAATGCACTCCATCTAGTCGCTTTCTAACAGAAATAAATAGCGATTCACTTTTTAAATTTGATACGACATGGACTAAACATGGACATCTAGCACAAGGACTTTTTGTTATTGGGGATATTTCCAGATTCGGCAACACAATTAAGGTAAACGCCTCTTTGGTATACGCTTTAGAAGCTGGCAAAGGATTCGAAATCACATTAACAAAAATTGGCGAACATTACAGGATTACTGACCAACGAATAACTTGGATAAGTTTCTTGGATGATATTGTTTATAACCATAAAACCTCCTCTTACATCCAAGATGACGTAGTCCGATCGAAATCGCGGCTAGAAAACATTAAACTTTCTCAATACATTCATTCCGGATCGAACTTTTCATCAATAAACAATAGGCTATTCTGGTCGATATGAAAGAAATCATATTTTCTGACGTGTCAACTAATTTTATCCTTATGCCTGTTATTGCAATCAAAACCACAAGACCCAATCATTTACTGAAATATTTACTGTATATGCTATTGATAATTTCAACTATTGCTAACGCAAAAATCGGAGATCCAGATCCAATCTTTGATGCGGGAATTAGGTTCCAGAGTCATGAAAATTATATAGACGCTACAGATACCCTGACTAACTTAACAAAATGGCATTCGGTACTGTTTAC